>JAICEH010000007.1 GCA_025924275.1 Gemmatimonadales bacterium
CTGTCCGACTGCCCGACTGCCCTAAAGGTCCCCCCGCCCACCCCCCTGTCAAGCAACCCCGACCACCCCCCGGCATTCCCCGAAACCGATCCGGGCGTGGCCCGGGCGCTCGCACCAGGCCCGGAACACAACCTCGTCCCCGTCCTCCAGGAACCGGCGGGTCTCACCCGACGGGAGGCGGAGCGGCTCGGTGCCCCGCCAGGTGCGTTCCAGGAGGCATCCACGGCTCTCCGGCTCCGGGCCGGAGATGGTCCCGCTGCCAAGGAGATCGCCCGGCCGCAGGTTGCACCCGTTGCTCGCGTGATGGGTGAGCAGCTGCCCCATCGTCCAGTACATCCCCCCGAAGCCACCCCGGCTCACCCGCATCGGCGCGAAGCCCCGCTCCTGCATCGTCCGGCTCGAGATCAGCACTTCCAGGGTGACGTCGAACCCGCCCCGTCGGCGGTCGTCGGCGTCGTCGAGGTAAGGGAGCGGCTCCGGATCCCCGGGGGGCCGCGTTCCCGCCGGCCCGCGGAACGGGGCCAGCGCCTCGAGGGTCACGATCCACGGGGAGATGGTCGAGGCGAAGTTCTTGGCCAGGAAGGGGCCGAGCGGCTGGTACTCCCAGCGCTGGATGTCGCGGGCCGACCAGTCGTTGAGGAGGACCAGGCCGAAGAGGTGGTCGTCGGCGTGCTCGATGGGCACGGGGCGGCCCAGCGGGTTCCCGACCCCGACCACCGCGCCGAGCTCCAGCTCGTAGTCGAGCTGGCGGGTGGGGCCGAACTCCGGGGGGCCGTCTCCCTGCTGCAGCTGCCCCATCGGCCGGTGGACCGGGGTCCCGCTCGGGACCAGGGAGGAAGCCCGGCCGTGGTAGCCGATGGGCACCCACTTGTAGTTCGGGAGCAACGGGTTGTCGGGCCGGAACATCGATCCCACGTTCGTGGCGTGGTGGATGGAGGCATAGAAATCGGTGTAGTCCCCCACGTCGGCGGGGAGCAGGAGTTCCACCTCCGCCATCGGCCGGACCAGCTCCGGCCCCATCTCCCGCGCCTCGGCGCCCTCCTCGGTGTCGACGCGGAGGAGTTCACTCACGCCGGCGCGGAGGGCGCCCCACGCCTCCCGGCCCAGCTGGAGGAAGGCGCCCATCCCTTCCGCCATCCAGACGTCCACGGCGTCGGCCGCGGGGCCGGGGAGGAGTCCCCCGTCGGCGGCGGCCACGAGATCCACGACCTGGTTCCCGATGGCCACGGCGGGCACGGGGTCCTCGGGCGCGTCGTCGTCGCCGACCGGCGGGCGGAAGCGGCCGAAGGGGAGGTTCTGAATGGGGAAGTCGGGATGGCCGTCCGCCCCGGGCACCCAGGAGCGGAGGGCGGGATCGTGGGTCGCGTCGATCGGGCGCATCAGCGGAGGCCGGCGGGCACGAGGTCGTCGAGCGGTTCGTCGAAGGAGCAGGAACCGATGCCGAGGGCGAGGCGCCGCGATTCGGCCAGGTCGGCGAGCGTGAGGCGGTGCCCGCCCCACCGCACCCCGTCGTCGTCGAACGACAGCGCGCCGAGCCGGGTCTCCTCCAGGAGCCGCGCGGCATCGGCCTCGGTTCCACCGGCCTGCAGCAACGCCGCCGCGAGGAAGACGTTCAGGTAGCCGAACATCGTGCCGCGCGGGGCGTCGGGGGCGTAGGTGAGGGGATAGTCGGCGCGGATCGGGTGATGCAGCCCGGCGGTGGCCTTGAACGGTAGGCGAAGCCGGACGCAGGCCGCGAGGAAGCGGGCCACGTGGGCCGCCGGGGGAAAGGCGTCGGGCGTGATCCCGCCGGTGCGGATCTTGGCGCGGGCGCCCACGGCGGCAATGGCCTCGAGCAGTGGCGCCGGGTCGGGGTCGGCGGGCACCTCGACGTAGAGCGTGAAGCCGGGCCGCGCGGCGGCAGCGAGCGCCGTGATCCCGTCCTCCGTGGCGGCCCTTCCCTCGAGCACGTCGGCGATGGCGTCGTTCAGGGACGCGTGGCGCGCGTTGAAGTCACGGGCGGCCTCCACCTGCCCCGCGTCGTTCGCACCCACGAGCACGCTGAGCCTCCACGGATCGCCTGGCGCGGCCAGGCCGTCCGCGGCGCGCTCGAACTCGGGCAGCCGGTCGGCGGTCACCACGAAGCGGCCGAGGGCCCACCGGTCGGGCCCGGTGCGGTAGGCGGCGTAGTTGAGCACGGCATCGGGCATCGCGAGCGCCGCCGGCGGAAAGAGGCCGGCGTAGTCGATGAGGCCGTCGAGGAGGGTGCGGAGCGGGGCGAGCATCGGGGGAAAGATGGCCCCGTCGGGATGGATGGGAAGAGTCGGGGCGGGCCGCCGGCGCTTCGGACTTCGCCGGCCACCCGCCCCCTCTCCGCGGGGGCGGCGCTAGGGCAGCCGCGTCCCCCGGGCCGTGATGTTCGCCACCGAGTCGGGACCGGTCGTGGCGTACCGCGCGACCGTCTGGGCGACGAGCGCCCCGTCCTGGAGCCGCATCACCGTCCGGGTCTCGACCTGGACGCCCGGCCGCATCGCGCTCTCGAAGGGACCGCCCTCGACCACGACGCTGTCGCCGGCGACCTCGACGACGCGAGCGGGAATGGGGTCGCGGCCGGGGAAGGTGATGCTCCACGTCGCCGGGTCGGCGCCCGCGGCGAGCTGGTAGGTGACACTGTCCCCGGCCTCGTTCCTGGCGACGACGTGCCAGTTCCCGGCGAAGTCGGCGAGGGTGACCGCCGGGGCGGCCGGCGCGGCGGTCATGGCCGCAGTGGTGTCGGCGGCCGGGGGGGCGGCGTCGGGCTTGGCGCAGCCGGCGAGCACCGCCGGGAAGAGGACGAGGACGCGAACGAGACGACGCATGGTGCCTCCGCGATCGAGGGCAGGGAGCTGGATCCGACACGGTCGGGCGGCCCCCAACCTACGGGCCGGTACCCGGATGGGCAAACGCCCCCGGCCCGCGGGAGGCATTCCCGAGGGTTTCCCGGCCCACCGGGGCGGGGTACAATGGGCGGATGCCGCACAACGTCTCGCTCATCACCACCATCGCCGTCGCGTTCGGCCTCGCTCTCGGGCTGGGCTTCCTGGCGGTGCGGCTCAAGCTCCCGGCGCTGGTGGGGTACCTGGTGGCGGGGATCCTCGTCGGCCCGGCCACGCCGGGCTTCGTGGCCGACGTCGGGCTCTCGCAGCAGCTCGCCGAGATCGGCGTGATGCTGCTGATGTTCGGCGTCGGGCTCCATTTCTCGTTCGAGGACCTCGCCCGGGTGCGCCGGATCGCGCTGCCCGGCGCCCTGGCCCAGATCACCGTGGCGACGGCGCTCGGCCTGGGCCTCGCGGTGCTCTGGGGCTGGGGCTGGGGGGCGGGCCTCGTCTTCGGGCTGGCGCTCTCGGTGGCGAGCACCGTCGTGCTGCTCCGCGCCCTCGAGGATCACGGCACCCTCGAGTCGGTGAACGGTCACATCGCCGTCGGCTGGCTGGTGGTCGAGGACCTGGTGACGGTGCTCGTCCTGGTGCTGCTCCCGCCCCTCGCCGGCTGGCTCGGCGGCACGGCGGCCGCGGCGGCGGGGCGTGGCATCGCGACGACCCTGGCGCTCACGCTGGGCCAGGTGGCGCTCTTCGTGGCGCTGATGCTGGTGGTGGGCCGCCGGCTCTTCCCCTGGTTCCTCTGGCAGGTGGCGAAGACCGGCTCGCGCGAGCTCTTCACCCTCTGCGTGGTCGCGGCCGCGATCGGCGTGGCGTACGCGGCGGCCGAGCTCTTCGGGGTCTCGTTCGCGCTCGGCGCCTTCTTCGCGGGGATGGTGATGCGGAGCTCCGCCCTGAGCCACCGCGCCGCGGACGAGTCCCTGCCGCTCCGGGACGCCTTCTCGGTGCTCTTCTTCGTGTCGGTGGGGATGCTGTTCGACCCCGGGATGCTGCTGGACGAGCCGCTCCGGCTGCTGGCGGTGCTGGGGGTGGTGCTGGTGGGCAAGTCGGCGGTGGCGCTCCTCATCGTGCGGATCTTCAGCTATCCGCTCAACACCGCGCTGATCGTCTCGGCGGGCCTGGCGCAGGTGGGCGAGTTCTCCTTCATCCTGGTGGGGCTCGGCCTCTCGCTCGGGCTGATCCCGGTCGAGGCGCAGAGCCTGGTGATCGCCGCGGCGGTGATCTCGATCGGGGTGAACCCGTTCCTGTTCGACGCGATCGAGCCGGTGCGGAAGTGGGTGCTCGAGCGGTCGCCGCGGGCCCGCGAGGTGGCGCGCCCGGCCGACCCGCTCGCCGAACTGCCGGCCACGGTGGACCCGGCGCACCTCACGGGGCACGTGGTCATCGTGGGCCACGGGCGGGTGGGGCGGCGGATCGCCGAGCGGCTGGCGGAGCGGGGCATCGCCGTGGTGGTGGTGGAGGAGAACCGCGAGGCGGTGGAGCGGCTCCGCGAGCGGGGGGTGCACGCGGTCTCGGGCGACGCCACCGACCCGGCGGTGCTGATCCAGGCCCACGTGGCGCGAGCGCGGATGCTGGTGGTCGCGACGCCCGACACCTTCGGGGTGCGGAAGATGACCGAGACGGCGCGGGCGCTCAATCCGCGGATCGAGGTGCTGGTGCGCACCCACTCGGACGAGGAGGCGGAGCTGCTCCGCCAGGACGCCGGCACCGTGGTCTTCATGGGCGAGCACGAGCTGGCCCTGGCGATGACACGGCACGTGGTCGAACGATACGAAGCGCCGCCGGCCCTCACCTAGTCCGCGCAGGCGAATCCCGCCTCCTGCATCCGGTCGAACACCGCTGCCACCGCCCCGCGATCCGCACCCGCCGCGATGACGCCGCATACCGGCGCGTCGGACTCCCCGGTGAGCCCGAGCCGGGGCGTGTCGAACACGAGGACCGGGAGCAGCTCCCGCCGCCGGTGGAAGGCCAGGAGCCGGTCCAGCATCTCCTCGAAGGGGCCGGGGAAGGGGATGCCGTAGCGGAGCCGGGTGCATCCGGCCCCCCACGCATCCACGAGGGCGTCGCCCACGAGCGCCTGCAGCGTGGATCCGTTGACCCGGAAGTTGAGGTCGAAGGCGAGCCAGCGGCCGTCGGGGGTCCGCCCCACATCCACCCCGAGGAAGCCCCGGTAGCCGCGCACCCAGCCCGCGATCGCGGCGTAGCGCCCGACTTCCACCGCCGCCTCCCCCGGCCCCGGCCCCGGTGCCCACCAGTTGCCGTGGTAGCCGCCCTCGGGGTCCGAGACCTGCTCGGTGGCCCCGCACCAGGTGACGCCGGCATCGCCCGCGGCGTAGTGCAGGCACCAGGTGGTCGCGAAGTCGCAGTGCTCCTCGATCACGATCCGCTCGGCCAGTGCCAGCTTGCGGCGGGCGGCGTCGAGGTCGGCAGGGGTACGGCAGATGGCGACGTCGCGGCCGGCGCCGGTGCCCAGGCGGCTGCCGGCCTTGAGCACGAGCGGCAGGCTCCCGTTCCGGCGCGCCAGGGCCGCGGCGAGGCGGTCGGGTGCCACCACTTCGCGGGCGGGCGCGGCCCCGGCGGGGAGCAGCTCGGCCAGCTCGGCCTTGTCGTTGAGGGAGGCGAAGGTCGCGAGTTCGGTGACGTAGGCCTCGCCCGGGGCCGCCGGGTGACGGGGCGCGTAGGTGAGCCCGATGCGGTGGCCCTGTACCGCGAGGCGGGCGACGGACGCCCGGGCGCCGGGACCATCCTGGAAGGTCACGACCGGGCCGGTGGCCGGCAGCCCGCACTCGCGGAGGAACTGGAGTGCCGCCGGCGCAACGGCCGCCTCGTGGCAGAGGACGGCGAGCCCGCCCGCGAAGGGGAGCGGGACGGCGGAGGAGCGCTCGCGCCAGCCCCGACTGGGCGAGAGCCAGTCGATGGCGTCGTCGTCGGGCCGGGCCGAGCTGACGGCATCGGCCGGCCAGAGGTCGGCGAGGGTGACGGGGAGCGTGAGCACGGGCTCCCCGGCAAGGCAAGGAGGGTGCCAGGGACCTCGGTCGGATGGACGGGCGGCGCCTACTCCGTCCGTCCGAGGGCCCCCCGGCAGATCCGCTCGCACAGCTCCCCGAATGGCACCCCGACCGCGGCCGCGCTCTGCGGCATCAGGCTCGTGGCGGTCATGCCCGGCAGCGTGTTCACCTCGAGGCACCAGAGCCCGCCCTGGGGGTCGAGCCGGAAGTCCACGCGGGAATAGCTCCCCAGCTTGAGCGCGGCGTGCGCCAGCACGGCCAGCCGCCGCACCTCGTCCGCCACCGGCTCCTCGAGCGCGGCCGGGAAGATCTCCTCCGACATGCCCGGGGTGTACTTGCACTCGTAGTCGAAGAGCTCGTGCTTCGGGATGATCTCCCCTACGGCGAGGCCGCGGCCCTCGAGCACGCCGACGGTGAGCTCGCGGCCCGGGACGAAGCGCTCCAGCATCACCTCGTCGTCGTGCCGGCGGGCCTCGGCCACCGCCGCGGGGAGCTCGCTCGCGGCCTTCACCACGGTGAGGCCCACGGTGGAACCCTGCTTCGAGGGCTTCACCACGAGCGGGAGCCCGAGGGCGGCCGTGGCCTCGGCCTCGTCCACCGGCGCCATCCGCCAGTCGGCGGTGGGCACGCCGGCGTCGAGGAAGAGCCGCTTGGAGATGTCCTTGTCCATCGCCAGGGCGCTGCCGATCGGCCCGCTCCCGGTGTAGGGCACGCCGATGACCTCGAGGAGGGCCTGCAGGGTGCCGTCCTCGCCCCACCCGCCGTGGAGGGCCAGGAAGAGGACGTCGGCGGACCGGACCACCGGCATGTCGCCCAGGCCGGAGACGAGGAGCCCCCGCTGCATCGCGGCGAGCCGCTCCGGGTCGGGCGGGGCCACGCCCACCTTCTTGCCGAGGAGGCCGGGTTCGTCGCTCTCGGGGATGAAGCCGCGCGCGATGTCGACCACGGCCACCTCGTGGCCGCGGCCGCGGAGTGCGGGCACGATCTGGGCCGCCGAGGCGAGGGCCACGTCGCGCTCGGAGGAGGCGCCGCCGGTCAGCACGGTGATTCGCATGTGTCCTCTCGGCCGGGTCGCGACTCACCGCGTCCCGATCATCTCCCGCATCAGGTCATACCGGCTCACGATCCCCACCACCTTTCCCGCCCGGGTGACCAGCGCCGCCGCGCTCTCGTGGCTCAGCACCGGCGCCAGCCGCTCGAGCGGCGTCCCCTCGTCCACCACGGGGAAGGGTGCTTCCATCACCTCGCGGACCGGGCGGTCGAGGAGCGCCGGCTGGGCGAGGGCGCGGGTCATGAGCGCGCCCTCGGTGACCGCCCCGACCTGGGCCCCGTCGTCGAGCACCGGGAGCTGGCTCACCTCGTAGGTCGCCATGAGGTTGAGCGCCTGCCGCACCGCCGCCGCCGGCGCCACGCTCACCATCTCCGGCGCCCGCGGCTGCCGCCGGGCGAGCAGGTCCGCCACGGTGACCCGCGGCGCCTCGAGCAGCTGGTTCTCGCGCATCCACTCGTCGTTGAACTGCTTGGAGAGGTAGCGCTCGCCGGTGTCGCACAGGATGGTCACCACGCAGGCCTCCGGGTCATCGGCCTCGCGTGCCACCTGGAGCGCCAGCGCCACGTTGAGCCCCGCCGACCCGCCGACCAGGATCCCCTCCTCCCGCGCGATCCGCCGGGCCATCGCGAAGGACTCGGCGTCGCCCAGCTGGCGGAACTCGTCGATGACGTCGAACCAGACGGTGGTCGGGATCTTGTCCCCGCCGATCCCCTCGACCTTGTACGGCGCGCCCTGGCCCATCGCCCTGGTCCTGGCGTACCCGGCGTAGAGCGAGCCCACCGGGTCGCCGGCCACGACCCGGATCGCCGGGTCCCTCTCCTTGAGGTACTTCCCCGCGCCGCTCACGGTGCCGCCGGTCCCGGCGCCGGCCACGAAGTGGGTGACCCGGCCCCCGGTCTGCTCCCAGATCTCGGGCCCCGTCGTGGCGTAGTGCGCCCGCGGGTTCGCCTCGTTGTAGAACTGGTTCGCGAGCACGGCGCCGGGCGTCTCGTGCACGATGTGCTTGGCCTTCATCACGTAGTTGTCGGGGTGGTCCGGCGGCACCGCCGTGGGGGTGATGACCACCTCGGCGCCGTAGGCCTTGAGGAGGCGCACCTTCTCCTGCGACATCTTGTCCGGCATCGTGAAGATGCAGCTGTAGCCGCGGAGGGCCGCGGCCATCGCGAGTCCCACCCCGGTGTTGCCCGACGTCCCCTCGACGATCACCCCGCCCGGCCGGAGCTCCCCCGCCTGCTCGGCCGCCTCGATGATGGCGAGCCCGATCCGGTCCTTCACCGAGCCGCCGGGATTGGCGTACTCCGCCTTGCCGTACACCGGCGTCCGGATGCCCGCGCCCACGCGGGCCAGCCGGATGAGCGGCGTCCACCCGATGGTCTGCAGGACGTCGTCGTAGGGACGCGGATGCGGGTGGGTCACGGGGTCGCTCCGTTGGCGCCGCCGTTCTCCGCGGGCGGGCGGAAGTCGAACGGCTGCAGGAAGGGCGAGGCGACCGGCCGGCCGTCGCGGAGCGCCGGGGCGAAGCGGAGCCGGGGGGCCGCGGCGAGCGCCGCGCTGTCGAGCGCCGCCACCCCGCTGGGCTCCTCGACCCGCGTCGAGTCGGGCACGATGGCGCCCGCGGTGTCCACGAAGAGGCGGAGCACCACCCGGCCCGCCACGCGCTGCGTGAAGAGCGCCGGCGGGTAGTCCACCGGTGGCACCGGGTCGAGGGCCACCGGCGGCTGGTCCCGCGGCGGCTCGCCGCCGGGTGCCGGGTCCCGCCGCTCGGCACGGCAGGCGGCGGCGAGGCCGAGGACGACGAGCAGGGCGGCGAGGCGACGGGTCATCGGGCTTCCTCCGCCCGCCGCACCAGGTCGGCGAGCCGGTTGAGCGCCTCGAGGGGGGTGAGGCTGTTGACGTCGACGGCGCGGAGCGCCTCGAGCGCGGGATGCGGCGGGGCCTCGAGGGGCAGGCCGAGCTGGGCGGGGTCGGCCGGCGGCGGCGGCGCCCCCGGGGCCACGCGGTGGGCGCCCTCGAGGGTGCCGAGGATCGCCTGCGCGCGCGCCACCACGGCGGCGGGGAGGCCGGCCAGCTCGGCCACGTGGATGCCGTACGAGCGGTCGGTGCCGCCGGGCTCGAGGCGGTGGAGGAACACCACCTTCCCGCCGGCCTCGCGCACGGCGACGTTCAGGTTCCGCGCGTGGGCCAGGCGCTCGGGCAGCTGCATCAGCTCGTGATAGTGGGTCGCGAACATGGTGCGGCAGCCCACCCGGTCGTGGAGGTGCTCGGCCACGGCCCACGCGATCGCGACGCCGTCGTAGGTCGAGGTGCCCCGCCCGATCTCGTCGAGCAGTACCAGCGACCGCTCGCTGGCGCCGTGCAGGATGGCGCTGGTCTCGCTCATCTCCACCATGAAGGTGGACTGGCCGCGGGCGATGTTGTCGCTGGCCCCCACCCGGGTGAAGAGCCGGTCCACCACGCCGATCCGCGCCCGCGCGGCGGGGACAAAGCTCCCGAGCTGGGCCAGGACCACCGCGAGGCCGATCTGGCGCAGGATGGTCGACTTGCCCGCCATGTTGGGGCCGGTCACCAGCAGCACCCGCGCCGCCGGTTCGAACCGGACGTCGTTGGGAATGAACTGTTCGCGCGGCATCAGCCGCTCGACCACCGGGTGGCGGCTGGCATCGAGCTCGAGCAGCAGGCCGTCGTCCACCGCCGGCCGGCACCAGCGCCCCTCCACCGCGCGCTCGGCGAGCCCGGCCCAGACGTCGAGCCGGGCCAGGGCCCGGGCCACGGCCTGCAGGCGGGCGATCTCCTCGCCCACCGCCTGCCGGAGCCGCCCGAACAGCGCCGCTTCGCGGGCCGCGATCCGCTCCTCGGCGGTGAGCACCTTCTCCTCGTGCGCCTTGAGCTCGGGCGTCACGTAGCGCTCCGCCCCCGCCAGCGTCTGGCGCCGCTCGTAGTCGGCTGGCACCCGCGCGGCGTGCGCGTTGGTGACCTCGAGGTAGTAGCCGAAGACCTTGTTGAACCCGACCTTGAGCGAGGGGATGCCGGTGCGGGCCCGCTCCCGCTCCTGGAGGGCGGCGATGTAGGCCTTGCCGCCGTCGCGGAGCCCGCGGAGCTCGTCCAGCTCCGCGTCGAAGCCGGCGCGGACCACGTGGCCGTCGGCGAGGGTCGCCGGCAGCCGGTCCTCGAGCCCCTCGCCCAGCTCCGCCGCCAGGTCGGCCAGCGGATCGAACCCGGCGGCGAGCCCCTCGAGCTCGGCGCTCCCCGCGCGGCCCGCGAGCCCGCTCAGCGCCTCCAGCACGTCGGGCAGGCGGGCGAACGAGTCGCGCAGCGCCCCCATCTCGCGGGGCGTGGCCCGGCCCGCGGCGGCGCGGCCGCCGAGCCGCTCGAGGTCGCGCACCCCGTCGAGCGCCTCGCGGAGCCGGGCGCGGCCGCGGTGGTCGCGAACCAGCACCTCCACGGCGTCGAGCCGCGCCTCGATGGCCGCCGGGTCCCGGAGCGGGGAAAGCAGCCACTGCCGGAGCAGGCGGGCGCCCATCGGCGTGCTGGTGGCGTCGAGGGCCTCGAGCAGCGTCGTGCCGCGCTGGCCGGCGAAGAGCGGCTCCACCAGCTCGAGGTTCCGGCGGGTCATCTCGTCGAGCCAGAGGTGTCGCTCGCTCCGGCGCACCGCGGGCCGGGCGAGGTGCGGAAGTCCCAGCGGCTGCAGGTCGGCGACGTAGCGGAGCAGCGCTCCCGCGGCCCCCACGGCGGCCGAGTCGGCGGGACCGACGCCCAGGCCGTCGAGCGACGCCAGGCCGAACCGGCGGGCGAGTTCCTCGGCGGCGAGCGATGGGTCGAACTCCCACCGTTCCCGCGGGGTGACGAGGATCCCGTCCAGCGGGACCCCCGCCTCGCCCGGGGCGACGACCTCCGCCGGGCGGAGCCGGCCGAGCGCCTCCGGCAGCGCGTCGCCCGGCAGCGTCTCCAGGGCGAACTCGCCGGTGGAGAGGTCGAGGGCCGCGAGGCCGACCTGCGCGCCCGCGGGCAGGACCGCCACCAGGAAGTTGTTCGCCCCGCCGGGAAGCCAGTCCTCCTGGAGGAGCGCGCCCGGGGTGACGGTCTCGATCACGGCGCGTCGGACGATGCCCTTGGCGAGCTTCGGGTCCTCGACCTGCTCGCAGATGGCCACACGATGCCCGCCGGCGACGAGCCGCCGCAGGTAGTCGGCCGCGGCCTTGACCGGGACGCCGGCGAGCGGGACGCCGTCGCCGCGGGACGTGAGGGTGATGTCGAGGAGACGGGAGGCCAGCTCCGCGTCGTCGAAGAACATCTCGTAGAAGTCGCCCATCCGGAAGAAGAGGATCGCGTCCCGGTGACGCGCCTTCACCTCCCGGTACTGCTGCATCAGCGGGGTGTCGGCCCGCTCGGCGGCGCGGGTCACGGGCGCACGAGGAAGGGCTGCCCGCCGAACCGTGCGCGGAGTGCCTCGAGGGCGCGGGCCGCGTCGGCCCGCTGGGCCCAGGGCCCGGCGCGCACCTTGAAGAGCCCCGCCTCCTCGACCCCCCCGGCCTCGTACCCGGCGGCCCGCACCGCGGCGGCGAGGTCGTCCGCGGTGGCGCGGGCGGCAACGGCGGCGAGCTGCACGCGCCAGCCGGGGGACGGCGGGGACGGCTGGGGCGGCTGGGGCGGCTCAACCGAGGGCGTGTCGGCCGGCTCGCGCGCCGGTGCGCCGGAGACGCCGCCTGCGCCCCCGCAGCGCGCCTGGTAGAACTCGAGCTGGTTCCGCAGCTCGACGTCGTCCCCGGCGCGGGCGAGGCCGTCGGCGAGGAGCACGCAGCCGGCGGCGGTGTTCTGGAGGGCGAAGTGGGCGCGGGCGCCCCACAGGGCGGCGAGGCCGAGGAGCGGGCTCGCGGGATAGTCAGCGCGGAGCTTCTCGACCTGGCGGAGCGACCCCTGCGGGTCGTTGACCGCGAACTCGATCTGGGCCAGGCGGAGCAGCGCATCGTCGGCCCAGGACGAGTTGGGGTACTCCACGGCGACGCGCTGGAAGGCGCGCTCCATCTCCGTGGTGCTCCCCGCGATGCCGCCCTGGGTGTAGAGGATCTCGGGGTAGAGCGTGTCGGTGGGCGGGGTCGCCGCCAGGAGCCGGGCGAGGGCCGCGCGGGCCGAGTCCACCTGGCCCTGCTGCGCCAGCCGCCGCGCCTCGGCCAGGTCCTGCGCCGACGCGGGGAGGCTCGCGACGACGGCCAGGAGGGCCACGACGATCGGAAGCCGCCTCACGCCGCCTCCTTCCGCGTCGTGGGCGCGAGCCGGAGCACGAGGTCGGCCAGCACCGCCTCCTCGTCGCCGACCCGGGTGCCCTTGAGGGCGCGGTCGGCATCGAGCGCGGCACCGAGGGCGGCGTCCACCCGCATCGGCGCCCACCTTGCCGCCGCGGCCTTCACCCGGTCCACCACCGCGCCCCAGGGACCGAGGCCGCCGGGGCGCGCGGCCTTGAGCGCCCCGAAGACGACGTTGCCGAGCCCGGACGCCGGCACCCGGCGCGCCCTCGCGTCGGCGGCGAGGCCGAGGAGCAGGAGATGCGTTCCGAGCGCGCCGACCATCCGGACCCCGGTCAGCCCCGACTGGCCCAGCACCGGCCCGGCCAGCCGCAGGGCGGCCGCGGTGTCGTTGGCGAGGATGGCGCCGAGCCAGTCGTCGAGCGTCTCGCCGTGCCGCACCCCGACGAGGTCGCCCACCTGCGCCGTCGTGATCGGGGCGCCACCGGAGAAGGCCTCGAGCTTGGCCAGTTCGGCCCGGAGCGCCCCGAGGTCGTGGCCGGTCGCGGCGAGCAGGTGCTCCGCCGCTCCCCGTTCGAAGGCGATGCCGAGCGCCTGCGCCTTCTCCGCCAGCCACTCCCCGGCGGCCTCGGCGTCGAGCGGCTCGAACTCGACCGCCTGCACCAGCTTCTCGATGTCCGCATCGCGCTTCTCGCCGTCGTCGTCCTGCACCAGCACCAGGACGGTCTCGGGCGAGGGGCGCTTGAGGTACTCGAGCGCGGCCGCCCGGGCCCGGGTCCGCCGCCGCCAGGCCTGCACGTCGCGGATCACCACGACCCGCCGCTCCGCCATCATCGGGAGGGTGGTGCAGAGCGCGAGCAGCCGGTCGGGGTCGAGCTCCGCGGCGCTGGCCTGGTCGTAGTTGAAGTCGCGGAAGGCGGGATCGAGCGCCGCCTCGAGCAGGGCCTGGAGGGCCTCGTCCCGGAGCACCGCCTCGGGGCCGGCGAACAGGTATGCCGGGGCCGGCGGACCGCGCCGAAGGGCCTGCCGGAATTGAGGATAGGAGAGTGCGCCCGCCATCGGGGGCAATGTACCGCCCTCCCCCGGGGGATGAAAGCCGACCGGGCAGGGTCGCCCGGCGGATGGCATCCCGTTGCGGCACGGTGACTTGACTTGACCGGGCCGGTCCCGGCCCGCATCGTATGGCGCCGATGTCTTCCCTTCTCGACCGCGCGCAGGCCGCCCTCGCCCCCACCTACCGGGTGGAGGCCTCCCTCGGGGTGGGCGGAATGGGCGAAGTCTTCCGCGCGGCGGACACCGCACTCGACCGCTTCGTGGCCATCAAGGTGCTCCGGCCCGAGGTGGCGACCCAGGTGGCGGTCGAGCGCTTCCTGCGGGAGGGGCGGCTCCTCGCGCGGCTCACCCATCCCAGCATCGTGCAGGTCCATCACGCCGGCGTGGCCGACGGGCTCTACTACCTCGTGATGGAGCTGCAGGGGGGCGAGACGCTGGGGGTGCGGCTCGAGCGGGGGGTCCTCCCGCTGGCCGAGGCCGCCGCGGTGACCCGGGACGTCCTCGCCGCCCTGGCCCACGCGCACGCCGCGGACGTGATCCACCGGGACGTCAAGCCGTCGAACATCTTCCTGACCCGCGGGGGCGCGCGGCTGGGCGACTTCGGCATCGCGCACGACGAGAGCGATTCGGGCCTCACCCGGACGGGTGCCGCGATGGGCACCGTGGCCTACATGGCGCCGGAGCAGCGTGCCGGCCTCCCGTCCACGTCGCGCACCGACCTCCACGCGGCGGGCGCCGTGCTCTATGAATGCCTGACCGGCCGCCGCTGGGTGGAGACGCAGGGCGACTGGTCCCGAGTGCCGCCGGCCCTGGCCGCGGTGCTCCGCCGCGCCCTGGAGCACGACCCGGCGCGGCGCTGGCCCGACGCGCAGTCGTTCACCGCGGCCGTCGACGCGGCCCTGGTGGCTCCGGTCAGCCGGCGGGCCTGGCTCACGGCGGGTTCGATCGCGCTGATCCCGCTGGCCGCGATCGGGCTCACGCTGCTGCTCCGGGACGGCACGGCGGCTCCTCCACGCCAGTCGCCCCGCCCCGCGCCCGCCGAACCGAGCCAGCTGGTCATCTCGCTGGCGCCGTTCGCCGCCGATGCCTCCGACCCGGCCGCCGCCGTCGAGCGCGGGCTGCGGCGCCGGCTGGGCGAGGCCGGCGTACGCCTCGCGGGCGAGCCCGGTGTCGGCCCGGCGGGGCTCGTGCTCACCCCGGCGATCGTGCGGGAAGGGGAGGTGCTGGTGGTGAGCCTGGCCGCCCGGGGTGGCCGGGGCGAGGTGCGGGCGCTGCACGTGGAGCGGCGCGGGCTCGCCTCCGCACCGGCGGCGCTGGCCGACAGCCTGGCCGCGGACGCGGTCCTCGAGCTCTGGCGGGAGGAGAACACCGACTCGCTCCCGCGCGAGGCACTCCCGCACCGCCTCGGCGCGCTGGTGGCCTGGGCGGCCGGGGAGCGGCACTTCGCCCGCGCCGAATGGAGCGACGCGCAACAGGCGTACTCCAAGGCCCGGCGCGAGGACGCCGGCTGCCTGATGTGCGAGTGGCGCCTCCAGCTGATCGCCCGGTGGTACCAGGCGAGCGTGGATCCGGGGGCCCCGCAGCGCCTGGCGGCGCAGGCGGCGCGGTTCCCCGAGCCGTTCCGCTCGCTGATCCGCGCGGCGGCCCAGCCCTTCCCGTCGCGGATCGACTCGCTCCGGGCCGTGCGCGATCGCCACTCCGGCGATCACCTGGCCCACTTCCTCTACGGCGACGAGCTGATGCACCGGGGGCCGCTCGCCGGCACGCCCCGGGGGGCCGCCGCCGAGGCCTTCGCCGCCTCCGCCGCGCTCCGGCCCGGGTTCCTGCCGGCGGTGGAGCACACCGCGTGGCTCGCCATCACGGAAGGGGATGCCCCGACGGCGGCCCGGGCGCTCGCCCGATACGCCCCGGCGCCGGACGGCGATCCGTACGCGCGAAGCATCGCGGCCCTGCTCCAGATCGCACTCACCTGGCGGTTCGACGGCCCGGCGGCGGGCAGCGCGCTGCTCGACAACCTACTGGCGCAGCCCGACCTCGCGCAGTCGCGCATGGCCGGCACCGCCCCCCGCTTCCTGGTCTCCTTCGGCGCGCCCGACGGGGCCCTCGCCCTGGCCGGACGATTCCTCGGCGATCCGGCCTTCGCCGCCCACCGGTCGGCCGCGGCCTACGCCCGGGCCTTCGCCTTCGCCGCGATGGGCCAGCCGGACAGCGCCGTGGCCGCCTTCGGACGGCTCGCCGACCCGGGTGAGGCGGCTCGCTGGCGGGCGCTCCTCGCCTCGGCGCTCGCCGCAGCCGATCCCGGGGATCCCGACCTGGCGCGCCTCGCCGCCGAGCAACGGCCCTTCCTGGCGACCCTGGCCGCGGACCGGCGCGCCCCGCCGGGGCTCGCGGCCGAAGCGGCGCTGGTCGCGACGCTGCTCGGCGCCACCCCGGCCGCGCCACCCGCCGGCCCTGCGCGGGTGCTCGCGGACGCGGAGCGGATGGCCCGCCGCGGAGAGGTGGCCCGCGCGCTCGCGCGCACCGAGCCGCTCGAGGCGCTCGATCCGGTCTCGGGCCCGTTCTTCCGCGCCCTGCTCCATCTGCGGCGCGGCGACTGGCGGGCGGCCCTGGGCGATGCCGAGGGCGCGCGCCGCGAGTGGACCTGGCACGAGAACCAGGACGTGGAGGGCTCGCTGCTCGAGGGTCCGGTCTCGGCGGAGTTCGACTGGGCGCTCGGCACGCTGGGGCGCTGGCGGCGGGCGCGTGCCGAGTCCTCGGCGGCGGCCTGTGCGGACTACGGCGAAGTGGCGCGCCTCTGGGCGGCGGGCAACGCCCTGGCCCGTGCGCGCGCCGATTCGGCCCTGGCCGCCCGGCGCGCGCTCGCCTGCGGGGGCCCGTGAGGGCGGAGATCCGTTCGCTCGGCCCGGTGCAGGTGACGGTGGGCGGCCGGCCCGCGCCCGCCGAGCTCCTCTGGCGGAAGAACCTCGCGCTGCTGGTCTACCTGGCCCGATCCGACCACCAGGCCCGGGCGCGCGACCACCTCACGGCGCTGCTCTGGGGCGACAAGGACCAGGCGGCCGGCCGCCACTCGCTCAACGAGGCGCTCCGGGTGCTTCGCCGCGCCCTGGGTCCCGACGCCCTCCTCACGCGGGGCGACACGGTGGCGCTGGAGCCCGATGCGGTGCGGCTCGACGTGGATGCGATGGAGGCCGCGCTCCAGGCGGGCGACTCCGCCACTGCGGAGCGCCTGGCCGGCGGGGAGTTCCTCGAGGGCTTCGGCGTGCCCGACTCGAGCGACTTCGAGGACTGGCTGGCGGCGGAGCGGCTCCGCTGCCGCGCGCGGTCGCTCGACGCGCTGGTGGGGCGGGCGGAGGCGGTGCTCCGCGCGGGCGACACCGGAGCCGCCCGCGACCTCGCCGAACGGGCCCTGGCGCTCGACCCCGCCTCGGAGCGCGCCGCCCGCGCCGCGATGCGGGCCCTCGCGATCGGCGGGGACCGCGCGGCCGCGCTGCAGCGCTTCGCCGCCCTCGAGGCGGCGCTGGCCGACGGGTCGGGCGCGCTCCCCGGAGCCGACACGCAGGCGCTCGCGGAGCGGATCCGCCGGGAGCGGGTCTGGAAGCACACGCCGCTTCCGAGCCACCAGTCGAACGCGGCGCGTCGCGGCCCCATCGTCGGGCGATCGGCCGAGCTCGCGCGGATGCTCGACGCCTGGGCCGAGTGCGTGCGGCGGAGCCAGCCGGCCGCGCTCGTGATCGAGGGGGAGGGCGGGGTCGGCAAGACCCGGATGCTGGACGAGCTCCTGGGACACGTGCGGCTCGAGGGCGCGGTGACGAGTGCCGCGCGCGCCGTCGAGTCCGACCGGGGCGTGCCGCTCGGAGCGCTGGCGGCGCTGGCCCAGGGCGGGCTGGTCGAGGGGCGCGGGCTGGCGGGCGCATCGCCCGGCGCGCTGGCGGGCCTGGCTGCGGCCGCTCCCGCCTGGCTGGAGCGGTTCCCGGCGTCGGTGCGCGAGGCGCCCGCTCCCCTCGTGCGCGCCCTGGGGGAGGTGCTCCGGTGCCTCGGCGACGAGCAGCCGGTGGTGCTGGCGCTCGACGACGCCCACCAGGCCGACGCGGAGTCGCTCGGGGCGATCCCGGCGCTGCTTCGCGACCTCGCCGGCGTGCCGGTGCTGCTCGCGCTGGCGGCACTCCCCTTTCCGCGGCGGCCCGAGCTCGACGGGCTCGCCAGCCGGGTGGGCCGCGAGGTGCCCGGGGCCGTGGTGCGGCTCGAGCGGCTCCAGCTCCCCGCCGTGGCCGAGCTGGTGGCGGGGACGTTCCCGGGATGGGGGGCGGAGCAGCGGGACCGGCTGGCACGGCGGATCTCGGCGGATTCCGCCGGGGTGGCGCTCCTCGCGGTGGAGCTCCTCCGCGCGGTGCAGGCGGGACTCGACCTGGCCGGGGTGAGCGAGCAGTGGCCCAGGCCGTTCCACACCCTCACCGAGACCACGCCCGGCGACGTGCCCGACGCGGTCGTGGCGGCGGTGCGGGTGAGCTTCCGGAAGCTCTCGCCGGTGGCGCAGGAGGCGCTGGCCGCCGCCGCGGTGCTGGACGGCCGCGCGTCGCACGCCGACATCGCGCGGGCGCTCGGGCGGGAGGCGGACGACATCGCGGCGGCCCTCGACGAGCTCGAGTGGCAGCGCTGGCTCGCCGCCGAGCCGCGGGGCTACACCTTCACCGCGCGACTGGTGCGCGAGCTGGTGGCGCGCGACATGGTGACCCCGGGACAGCGGCGCCGGCTCCGCGAGCGCGCGGGGCTCGCGCCTTGACGAGTGCTTGATGGCCTGTGGTTAGGGTGGTGCTGGCCGACGGCAGGACGGCAGGACGGCACGTCGGCAGGCACGCTTCACCGGAGGCCGGATGTCGCAGTCCACCCGCATCGCCTGCGTCGCGATCCTCGCGACCGCGTTCCCTCGATCCCCCGCCGCCGCCCAGGACCTCTGGCCCGAGCCGCGGCGCGAGCCGACGGTGGACTTCGAGTGGGTCCGGCCCCGGGTCGACGGCGCCGACCTCACCGCCCTCGCCGGCTTCTGGCGCCTCACCGCCGCCATCCCGGTGGACGACAAGGCGCGCGTGGTCGTGGTGCTGCCGTACACGGTGGCGGAGTCCGATGCCGCGTTCGCGCAAGGCGAGACGTCGGCGATCGGCAACATCTACGTGGGCGCCGAGATCGGCTCGCCCGGCTCCCCGCTCACCGGCCACCTGGGCGCCTACCTCCCCACGGCGGCGGAAGCCGGCGGGGACCCGGCGGTGCTCGGGTTCCTCGGCGACTTCGACCGGCTGGAGGCCTACCTGCCGAACAGCCTCGCGATGCGCGGCGGGCTCCAGTACCGGCAGCGCGATCCCGGCGGGATCGTCTACGGGTTCCGGTTCGGCGGCTCGGGGATCGCCCCCACCGGCGGGGGCGGGGGCTCGGCGGAGCTGCTCCTGGACTACGGCCTGATCTTCGGGGTGGAGCAGGAGCGGCTGCGGATCACCGGGACGCTCGACGGGCGGCTCTTCGCCACGGTGGGAGGACAAGCGAACCTGGGCGACCGCACCGTCAACCAGGCGGGCGTCGAGCTGGTGCTGCTCGGGTGGCGGGTGGAACCGCGGGTCGTGGTGCGGGTGCCGATGGACGAACAGCTCGATGGCGTGGGCCCGATGTTCGGCCTCGGGGCCACGCTCCGGCTGGGGCGCTAGCGCACCAGCCGGTCCGCGAGAAACAGGGCCGCGAGGGTCTTGGCGTCGCGGAGCTCCCCCGCCGCCGCCATCGCCATCACGCGGCTCCACCGGAGTTCGTGGACCTCGAGGAACTCGTCCGCTTCGTGCCGGTGCTGGCCCGGCACCAGGCCGGTGGCGGCGAAGAGATGGATCCGCTCGTCGGTGAATCCCGGCGTGGTCCAGAGCGGGGCGAGGGGCAGGAGCCGCCCGGCACGCCACCCGGTCTCTTCCTCCAGTTCGCGCGCGGCGCACGCCTCCGGCGTCTCGCCGGGATCGAGCCGGCCGGCCGGCACCTCCCACAGCTCGCCCTCCGCCGCCCACCGGTACTGCCGGATGAGCACCACCCGCGGATCGGCCGAGGCGGGGGCGTCGAGGAACGGCAGGACGGCCGCCGCCCCGGGGTGCCGCACCATCTCCAGCACCCCGGTGGACCCGTCGGGGAATCGGACGGTGTCGAGGTCGAGGGCGATGATGCGGCCGCGGTAGACCGGCTCCGAGGAGAGGAGGCTCATCGGATGGTCGCGAGTCACGGGCCGGACAGCAGCCGGCCCTCCACGTCGCGCACCTCGATGGGGCCGAGCCCGAGCGCCGCGATGCCGGGGCGGATGACCTGGAGGTCGCCCACGACCACGATGGTCATCCGGTCGGGGTCGAGGTACTGCCGCGCGGCGCGCTGCACGTCCGCCGCCCCGAGCCGCCCGATGGCCGCCAGGTCCTGGGTGATGGTCTCGAGCGGGAGCCGGAACGGGAGCAGGGCCGCGATCTGGCCCGCCACCTGGCCCATCGTCTCGAAGTCCCCCAGCGCGCCAAGCACCAGGTACTGCTTGGCCCGGGCGAGCTCCGCCTCGCTCACCGGCTCGGCCCGGATCCGCCGGAACTCCTGCGCGAAGATCGCGAGCGAGCTGTCGGTGACGTCGGTGCGCCCCGCCGCGCCGGCCGCGAACGGCCCCGGGATCGGCTGCCAGTCGAAGCCGGAGAAGGCCCCGTAGGTGTACCCCTTCTGCTCCCGGAGGATGTCGTTGAGCCGGGCGGAGAAGGAGCCGCCCAGGATGGCGTTCATCAGGGTGATGGCCGGATAGTCGGGCGAGCGCCGGTCCACCCCCGGCGCCCCGGCCGCGATGACCGACTGCGCCGCGCCCGGCTTGTCCACCAGCACCACGCGGGTCGCCGGGCGGGCCGGCGCCGGCACCTGGTCGAGGAGCGGGGCCGCACCGGCGCGGGGCGTGGTCCAGGTCCCGAGCGCGGCGTTGGCCATCTCGCGCGCCTCGGTGAGCGTGATGTCGCCGGTCACCAGCAGCAGGCCGCGCGCCGGGACGAAGGTGGACTCCCAGAAGCCGCGCACCGAGGCCGAATCGAGGCGCGCGGCGGCGGCGGAATCGCCGTCGAGGGGACGGTGGTAGGGATGGCCGGCGGGAAAGGTCGCGGCGTTGAACACCACGTCGGCCACCGACTCGGGCTGGTCGCGGCGGCTGATGATGCCGGCGATCCGGAGGTCCCGCTGGCGCTGGACGTCCAGGGCGGAGAAGCGGGGCCGGAGCACCACGTCGCCCAGCAGCTGCATTGCCTGGGCGAAGGTCCGCTTGGGGGCGCGGAGCATCACCCGGGTCCGGTTCCAGTCGGCGCCGGTGGAGAGCGTGGCTCCGAGGTACTCGAGCTCGGCGGCGAGCTGGAAGGCGTCGCGGTCGCCGGCCCCCTCGTCCAGCAGGTTCGCGGTGAAGGTGGCGAGCCCGGGCCGCTCGGCGTCGAGCCGCGCCCCGCCCTCGATGAAGAGCACCGCCTGCACCAGCGGGACCTCGTGCAGGCCGACCACCTGGAGCTGCAGGCCGTTGGCGAGCGAGCCCCGCTCGATCGCGGGCAGGCGGAGCGCCGGCGCGCTGCCGGGCGTGGGCGGGGCGGTCACCGCCGGTCCCTGGGCGGCGAGCGGCCCGGGGAGGAGGCCCAGGGCGAGCGCGAGAGGCAAGCGGAGCGGGGTCACGGGGTCACCCTCCCGGTGGCGGCGAGTTCGGGCTTGCCCTGCGGCACCACCGAGATGACCGCGCGCGGGCCGAGCAGCCAGTTGCGCACCACCCGCTGGACGTCTTCCGCGCTCACGGCACGGAGGGCGTCGAGGTCGGCCTGGAAGCCGTCGGGGGTGCCGCGCTCGTAGTAGTAGGCATTGAGGCGGTCGGCCTTGCCGGCCACGGTCTCGAGCCGGCCCAGGAAGCGGGCCTCGAGCGCGTTCCGGGCCTGCTCCAGCTCCCGCGGCGTCGGGCCCTCGGCCCCGAGCCGCGCGAGCTCGCCATCCACCACCTGCTGGATGGCCGGCAGCGCCTGGCCCGGGCGCGCGGTGGCGATCACCAGGAAGTCGCCGTCGTGCCGCTTGAGGTCGCCGGCCGCCTGGACGCCGGTGGCGAGCTGGCGGTCGTAGACCAGCGGCTGGGTGAGGCGCGCGTTCTTCGCCCCGGTGAGCAGGTAGCCGATCACGTCGAACACCGCCCGGTCGGGGCTCGATTCCTTCACCGTGGGCCAGGCGTAGTAGAGCCGGGCGAGCTGCACCCGGTCCTCGAGCACCAGGGCGGTGTCCCGCGCGAGGGTGCGGAGCACCGGGCGGGGCCGCGAAACCTCGGGACCGCGGGGGATGGCGCCGAAATAGCTCCCGAGCAGCGCCCGCACCGAGTCGGCGGCCACGTCGCCCGCCACCACGATGACCGCGTTGTTGGGCGCGTAGTACTCCCGGAAGAACTGGCGCACGTCCTCGAGGGAGGCGGCGGACAGGTCGGCCATCGAGCCGATCACGGGCCAGGAATAGGAGTGGCCCGCGGGATACAGCATCGTCGGCAGGTGGTCCCAGACCATCCCGTAGGGCTGGTTCTCGTAGCTCTGGCGCCGCTCGTTCTTCACCACGTCGCGCTGCAGGTCCACCTTGGCGGAGTCCATCACCGGCAGCATCCAGCCCATCCGGTCGGCCTCGAGCCAGAGCATCAACGGGAGCGCGTTCACCGGGCCGACCTCGAAGTAGTTGGTCCGGTCCTCGGTGGTGCTGCCGTTGTTGTTGGCCCCGGCGCCCTCGAGCAGCCGGTCGAAGGCGGGGTAGGGGGCGTGCTGCGACCCCATGAACATCAGGTGCTCGAAGAGGTGCGCGAAGCCGGTGCGTCCCGGCTTCTCGTCGCCCGAGCCCACGTGGTACCAGACGTTCACCGCCACCACGGGGGTGGAGTGGTCCTCGTGGATGATGAACCGGAGGCCGTTGGGGAGCGAATCGAGGAC
>JAICEH010000008.1 GCA_025924275.1 Gemmatimonadales bacterium
CACCACCTCGAGGACGAGGTCGCGTCCCGCGAGCGGCCCCGCCGGGTCGAACGACTCGAGCCGGGCGGCGAGCGACCCGGAGGTGGTGACTCCGGCGGGCAGCGTGGTGTCCGCCGGGTACTCGAGGATCAGCGTGTCGGCTCGCGCCAGGAAGGTGAAGCTCGTCGGGGCCGAGACCAGCGTCCCGCTCCGGGCCAGCACCCGCCCGCTCAGGCCGGGCCGGAGGGGCACCACCCAGCCGCTGGCGCTGTCCACCCGGACGGTCGTGTCCGGGGTGGTCCACCAGACGGTCGCCCCGGGGAGGTCCTCCCCGCTCGAGTCCAGGGCGCGGGCCGACATCTGCAGCGAGTCGCCGATCTCGAGCTGGGTCACGGCGGGCCGTGCCACCTCCAGCGCCACGACGCCACCGTCCGTCGTCCCGAGGTCGCTGCAGCCCGCCGCCAGCAGGGCCAGCGGGAGGAGACCGGCGGCCCTCCGCCTCAGGCGTCCTCCGCGGCGGCGGCCGCCCCCGGCGCGTCGCTGCCGGACTCCAGCGCCCGGAGGGTGCGCTCGGCGTGCTCGACGAAGCGCGCGAGGTCCGGGTTCTGGGGCGCCCCGGCCAGGAAGGCGCGGAGATGTTCTGCCGCCCGGGCCGTCTCGCCCCGGTGGCGGAGGAGGAACGCGACGCCGTAGTGGGCGCCGGGCAGGTTCGGGTCGATGGCCAGCGCCTGGCGATAGTAGCGGAGGGCCTCCTCGGGCCGCTGCTGCTTGCTGCAGACGATCGCCATGTTCTGCAGGGCCTTCACGTTGCGCGGGTCGTCCCGGAGCGCGAGGCGGTAGGAGGTCAGGGCCGCGTCGAGGTCACCCTGCCGCTCGAGGGCGAGGGCCTCGTTGAAGTAGTCGAGACGCGAGGGCCCCGGGGCGTCGGGACCTCCGCCGAAGATCCGGCGCCAGAAGCTCATTCCCGGGTGGTCGGCCTCGGTCGGCGGTTGGTGCGGGGAAGACAAGTCGAACGGACGCCCAAAGATAGCCCGCGGGAACTGGCCGGCGCAACGCGCGGTTGCCCGGCCTGTCGGTGGCGGGTACGTTCCCGGCATCCCCTGCCGAGAGGCCTCCGATGCCGCGCACGCCGACCCCCGGGCCGCGAGGGGTGATGGAAGTGGATTGGCCCTTCTTCGGCGAGATCTGCCGCGCGCTGGCACTGAAGGTGGCGCGCGAGTACGAGCCGGAGGTGGTCCTGGGGATCGCGAAGGCCGGGGTGATCCCCGGTGCGGTGGTCGCGTCGATCCTGGGCGTGGACTTCGCCTCGATGGTCGTCACCCGGAAACAGGGCGACGCCGAGCCGGTCCTGGTCTCCGGGCCGCCCCCCACGATCGGGGGCCGTCGCGTGCTGCTGGTGGACGAGACCTGCGATTCGGGCCACACGATGCGGCTCGCGCTCAACGAGGTGCGCCAGCGCTTCCCCGCCGACGTGCGCACGGCGGTGTCCTTCCGCACCGGGCCGTACCAGCCGGACTACTGGGCGTTCGAGACCGAGCAGGAGATCGTGCTCCCGTGGGACCGGGAGCTGGTGGTGAACGGCGAACTGGTGCGGCGGCAGCGCTAGGCTGGCGGCCGGCCGCGTCGGCCCGGCTCACACCTCCGTGGTGAGCGCCTGCTGGTATCCCATTCCGCGCGAGAGCAGGTCGTAGAGCGCGCCCAGCGTCTCCGGGCTGCCCACCAGCCATCGGCAGCGCGCCTCCCCCCGGGTCCGGCACTCCACCTCCATCGCCGCGGCCGGGCTCCCGGCCACCTGGCTCACGAAGGCGGCCAGCATCCCGCTGGTGACGTGGCAGGACGGGTACTGGCCCTCGGCCCCCGGCTGCGCCTCGGCCCAGTCCGCCGCGTCGAACGCGAGGATGCTCGGGGCGAGCCGCGAGATCTCCAGGCCGCCCCAGCCCAGCCCCTCGAAGAAGGCCGACGCCAGCTCGCCGAACTTCGCCTGATCGAGCGCTTCGGGACTCGGGACGCCACAGGCGGTCTCGAGCCATTGCGCGAACGCCCGGTAGAGGTCGTCCCCCGCCGCGAACCCCGCCTCCTGCAGCCAGGTGGCCGCCTGCAGCCCGTTCTCCCGCTCGAGCGTGGCCCGGAGCTGATGGAGCGCCTGGCGGCCGAGCGCGAGGCACCGGGAGGCGGCGAGGTCCGGCGGCACGGTACGGGTCATCGGGAGCTCCTCGGGGTTGGCGCGAATGCTAGGGTGCGCGCCCGACGCGGCGCAAGAGTTCGGCCTCGTCGATCACCTCGACGCCGAGCGACTGTGCCTTCGCCAGCTTGCTGCCCGCCTCCTCGCCCGCCACGACGGCGGTGGTCTTCCGGCTGACGCTGCCGGTCACCTGTCCCCCGGCGCCCTCGATCAGCGCCGACGCCTCCGCCCGCGACAGCGTGGGCAAGGTGCCGGTGAGCACGTAGGTGGCGCCGGCCAGGGGACCGCCCCGGCCGCCGGCCCGGGGCTCCGAGGTGCCGACGCCGGCGGCCACGAGCCGCTCGAGCAGGCGCCGGTTTCGCGGCTCGGCGAAGAACTCCGCCACCGCGTGGGCGATGGTGGGCCCGATGCCGGCGACCGAGCCGATGGCCTCCTCGTCCGCCGCCGCCAGGGCCTCGAGGGTCCCGAAGCGCCGGGCGAGGAGCACGGCGCTGTTCTTCCCCACGTGCCGGATGCCGAGGGCGTAGAGCAGGGTCGAGAGCGGGCGGCCCCGGCTGGCCGCGATGGCCTGCACGAGCTGGCCCGCCGACTGCTCGGCCAGCCGGTCCAGCTGGGCGAGCCGGTCGGCCTCGAGGCCGTAGAGGTCGGCCACGTCCGCGACCAGCCGGGCGTCGAGCAGCTGCCGGATCCGCTCATAGCCCAGCCCGCGGATGTCCATCGCGTCCCGGGCCGCGAAGTGCACCAGCCCCTCCAGGACCCGGCCCGGGCAGGAGGCGTTGGGACAGTAGCGGAGCGCCTCGTCGGGGTCGCGGCGCACCGGTGTTCCGCAGGCGGGGCAGGCCTCCGGCATCGTGAAGGGCCGTTCCCGGCCGGTGCGCCGGTCCCGCAGCGGGCCGACGACCTGTGGGATGACCTCACCGGCCCGGACCACCTCCACCCAGTCGCCGATGCGGATGTCCTTCTGGGCGATCAGGTCCTCGTTGTGGAGGGTGGCGCTGGACACGGTGACGCCGGCGATCTCGACGGGCTCCAGCACCGCCCAGGGATTGAGGGTGCCGGTGCGCCCGACGTTGACCTTGATGTCGAGGAGCCGGGTGATGCCCGCCTCGGGCTCGAACTTCCGGGCCACCGCCCAGCGCGGCTCCCGCCCGCCCACGATGCCGAGGTCCTCGTGGAGCGTGAGGCGGTCCACCTTCACGACGATCCCGTCGGCCCCGAACGGCAGCGTCGGCAGCAGGCGCTCGTACTCGGCGATCCTGGCCTGGACCGCCGCGAGGTCGGGATGGCGGGCCCGGTGCGGCTCGACGGGGAAGCCCCAGGCCACGAGGCGCTCGAGCACCTCCCAGTGGGTGGCGCAGCCGACCCGGCCCTCGATGATCTCGAGGTGGAAGGCGAAGAACCGGAGGCGGCGCCGGCGGGTCATCTCCGGGTCGAGCTGGCGGAGGGCGCCGGCCGCGGCGTTCCGCGGATTGGCGAAGGGCGGCTCGCCCTCCCGCTCCCGCTCGGCGTTCACCTTGCGGAAGGCGGTCACCGGGAGGTAGACCTCCCCCCGCACCTCCATCACCGCCGGCCAGTCCCCGCCGGCCAGCGTGAGCGGGATGTCGCCCACGGTCCGGAGGTTGGCGGTCACCTCCTCGCCCACGATGCCGTTGCCGCGGGTGGCGCCGCCGGTGAGCCGGCCAGCCTCGTAGGTGAGGCTCACCGCCGCGCCGTCGATCTTCACTTCCGTGGTGTAGCCGCCCTGGCGGACCTCGGGCGCGAGGCGGGCGTTCCGGTCCTCCCACGCCGCGAGCTCCTCGGCGCTGAAGGCATTGGCGAGCGAGAACATCGGGCGGCGGTGCGGGCGCTTGACCAGCGCCGCGGAGGGCAGTGCGCCGATCCGCTGGGTGGGGCTGTCGGGGGTGCGGAGGCCGGGGTGCGACGCCTCCAGTGCCTGGAGCTCGCGGAACAGCCGGTCGAACTCCGCGTCGCTGAGGACCGGCGCGTCCTCGAGGTAGTACGCGTGGTTGGCGCGGTCGATCTGCTCCCGGAGTTCGGCTGCGCGGCGGGCGGGGTCGGCGGCGCCGCCCCGGGCGCTCATCGGGCGTTCGCCTCCTGCGCAATGACGGTCATCGCCACGCCGACCAGGCGGTCGAGCTCCTCGGCGTCGGCCTTGCCCAGGGCCTCCTCGCCCCAGGGTCCCTCGCGGTCCGCGGCGGCGGTGAGCAGCCGGCGGAGGAAGCCGAGGAGGGCCACGCGCTCGCGGTCGAGGGCCCGGAGCGCCGGGTCCTCGCCCCGGGCCGCGCGCAGCCGCTCGAAGCGGTGGGCGTTGCGCAGCGCCTTGGCGGTGAGGCTCGCCACCACCTCGCAGAAGCGCACGTCCTCGTCGGAGAAGCTGGGCCCGTCGCGGAAGGTCCGGAGGAAGATCGCGCCGATGGGGCGGCCCCGCCACGTGATCGGCACCACCGTGATCGACTTGACCCGTCGGGTGGCCAGGTTGCCCCGCACCTGCCGGAGGGCGGGGTCGCTCGCGACGTCGGGGATGAACACGGTGCGCCCGGACTGGATCGCCCGCTTGAGTTCCGGGTAGCGCTCGACGTCCACGACGTAGTTCCGGATGCTCGGGTCCTCGTAGGTGGCCACCAGCCGCACCACCTCGCCCCCGCGCTCCACCAGGAACACCGAGGAGCGGTCGAGCCCGAAGGCCTCCCCCAGGCGCCGGGACACCGCCTGCACCACGTCGGAGAACTGGAGCGACCCGGCCACCTCCTGCAGGATCTCGATCACCGTGAGCAGGTGGGTCCGCTCCCGCTCGAGGGTGCGGACCCGCTGGCGGAGCGTCTCGACTTCGGGCTGGGACGACGAAGCGGGCATCGGGCTCACGGGGTCCGGGATGGGGCTCATCGGTTGCCTGCGGCGGAGAGCCGCGCGAGCAGCGCGGCGGCGTCCCGCTTGTACTGCGGGTCCATCACGTCGATCAGGGGCAGGTCCGGGATGGCCCGGAGCTGCGACTCGGCCTGGGTGTACTTCTTCTGGTCCACGTACACCTCCGCGAGGTCGAGGCGGTGGTAGACGTAGTCCGGGCGGTACTCGATGGCCTTGGCGAGGGCCTGCTCGGCCTCCGCCCAGGAGGCCTTGTTGAACACCGTCCCGCCGAGGAAGTTCCGGGCGAAGAACCGCTCGAGGCCCGACAGCCGCATGATCTCGGCGTGCCAGCGCCCGATCACGTGCCAGGCGCCGTCGTGCCGCGGGTTGATCTCGAGCGCCTTGAGCGCCTCGACCCGGATCTCCCCGGCGCGCTGGACCCGTTCCTTGGCCGACTTGGTGAGCGAGGCGCGGCCGATCGCCGCCGCCAGGGCGAAGTGTCCGTCCGCGCCCATCACGTTCGCCTTCACGGCGCGGTTGGCATAGCGCTCCGCGAGGGCGTAGAGCCGGTCCCGCTCCGGGCTCTTCACCGAATCCGGCGTCTGCTTGCCGATGTCGATGGCGGCGATGGCTCCCCGCCAGTTCGCCTCGTAACCCGTGGAATCCGCCGCGAGGGCGGCCTCGAAGTGGCGGAGCGCGGCGGCCGGGTCCCGGGCGTCCCACGCGGCCCGGCCCTGGGCCACGGGATCGGAGGCCTGGCCGGCCAGCCGCGCCGCGGGAATCGCGGCGAGGATGCAGAGCAGGCCCGCGAGGCGCATATTGGCCATGCCGAACCCCCGTGGTCGGGAGACCGCTGAATGGTGATTCCACGCCTCATCGAACGCAAGCGCGACGGCGGCGCCCTCGCGGAGGCGGAGTGGCGCGAGCTGGTGCAGGCGTACACCGCCGGCCGCGTACCCGACTACCAGATGGCCGCGCTGCTGATGGCGGTGGTCTTCCGCGGGCTGGAGCCGCCCGAGCTGGACGCGCTCACCGAGGCGATGCTGGCCTCGGGCGACCGGTTCCGCTTCGACGGGTGGACCACCCCGCGGGTGGACAAGCACGCGACCGGCGGGGTGGGGGACAAGACCTCCCTGATCCTCGCGCCGCTCCTCGCCGCCTGCGGGGTCGCCGTGCCGACGATGTCCGGGCGCGGGCTGGGACACACCGGGGGCACGCTCGACAAGCTCGAGGCCATCCCCGGCTTCCGCACCCGCCTCACCCTCCGGGAAGCCGAGGCCCAGGTGCGTGCCATCGGCTGCGTGATGCTCGGCCAGTCGGACGAGATCGCGCCCGCCGACCGCAAGCTGTACGCCCTTCGCGACGTGACCGGGACGGTGGAGTCGGTGCCGCTGATCAGCGCCAGCATCATGTCGAAGAAGCTCGCCGAGGGACTCTCCGGCCTGGTGCTGGACGTCAAGACCGGGAGCGGCGCCTTCCTCCCGGAACCGGGGCGTGCCCTCGAGCTCGCCCGGACCATGATCGGCCTCGGCGTCGCGCGCGGCTGCCCCACGGTTGCCCTGCTCACCGCGATGGACCGGCCACTGGGCCACGCCTGCGGCAACGCACTGGAGGTGGAGGAGGCGCTCCTGCTGCTGCACGGCGAGGGCCCCCCCGACCTGCGCGAGCTCACCCTCGCCCTCGGCGTGGAGATGCTGCGCCTGGCCGAGCCGACCGTTCCGGCGGTGGACGCGCGCCGCCGGCTGGAGGACGCCCTCGGCTCTGGGCGGGCGCTCGAGCGCTTCGCCCGCCTGGTGGAGGCGCAGGGCGGCAATCCGGCCATCGCGGACGACCCGGGCGCCCTGCCCCAGGCGGCGGAGGTGGAGCTCTACGAGGCCCCGGCCGACGGCTTCGTCGCGCGGGTCGAGCCCCGCACCATCGGGAGGGCGATCGTCGCCCTGGGCGGTGGCCGGAACCGGGTGGAGGACGAGGTGGATCCGGCCGTGGGGTTCGTGATCACGGTGAAGCCGGGTCACGAGGTCCGGCGGGGCGAGCCGCTGGCCTCGGTCTTCGCGCGGGACGAGGCGGGGGCCGCCGAGGGCCTGGCCGCGCTGGGGGAGGCCATCGTCATCAGCGAGGCGCCGCCGCCGGCCACCGCCCTCATCTCCCACCGGGTCACCGCCCTGGGGGTGGAGGCCGTCGGGTGAGCGGGGCCCCGCATCCCGACTCGCTCGAGGCCCGGCTCGGGCGGGCCATCGGCCCGGGCTACCGGCTGGTGCGGGTGGTGGGGCAGGGCGGCATGGGACAGGTCTGGCTGGCGGAGGAGGTGGCGCTTCGCCGGCCGGTGGCGGTCAAGGTGCTCCACCCCCTGCTCGGGGCAAGTGAGGTCGCACGGCACCGCTTCCGCCGCGAGTGCGAGACCGCGGCGCGCCTCCACCATCCGGGCGTGGTCCCGGTGTACCGGATCGGCGAGGCCGGCGACCTGGCCTGGTTCGCGATGGGGTACGTGGAGGGTGAGACGCTCGCGGACCGGCTGGCGCGGGAGGGCCGGCTCCCGCTCGGCGAGGCGCTCCGGGTGGCCCGCGAGGTGGCGGACGCCCTGGCCGCCGCGCATCGCGAGGGCGTGGTCCACCGGGACGTCAAGCCGCAGAACATCCTGCTGGAACGCGAGACCGGCCGGGCGCTGGTGAGTGACTTCGGGATCGCACGCGCCCTTGCCCGGACCCCGGCCGAGGGCGAGACCGACACCCTCACGCACACCGGCTCGGTGCTCGGCACCCCGCGCTACATGAGTCCGGAACAGGCCCTGGCCCGCCACGACGTGGGGCCTGCCTCCGACCTGTACTCGCTGGGCGTCATCCTCTACGAGATGGTCGCCGGCGCCTATCCCTACGACGAGACGCCCGAGGGCGCGGCCGCGATGGTCCACGTGACCGGCGAAGTGGTCTGGCTGGCGGCGCGCGAGCCGGGGGTGCCGGCCCGGCTGGACGCGCTGGTCCGGCGGCTGCTGGAGAAGGACCCGGCGGCGCGCCCGACCGCCGCGGAGGCGGTGGCGGTCCTCGACGAGCTGGGTGCGCGGGGAAGTGGCGCGCATCCCGCCGTGCCCGCGCCGGCAGACGCCGCGCGCTCCCGCCGGCGGGTACTGCTCGCGGTGGTGGGGGCGGGGCTGCTGCTGGCCGCGCTGCTGGGCCTCCGGGCGCTGCTGGCGGGGCACGCCCCGGCCGCCGGCGTGCTCCCGGCGGGCCGGGTGCGGGTGACGGTCCTGCTCACCGACCCGGCCACCGGCCGGACGCTCTGGGCCGACTCGGCCCTGGTCCCGCGCGAATCCGTGGCGGCCGCCCTGGAGGCCCTGGGCGGCCGTGCGCCGGCGGGGGCGCGCTAGACGTCGAGGTTCGACACGTAGCGCGCGTTCTGCTCGATGAACTCGCGCCGGGGCTCCACCTCGTCGCCCATCAGCTTCTCGAACAGCGCCGAGGCCTCGACGGCGTCCTCCATCGTCACCCGGAGCACGGTGCGCGTGGCAGGGTCCATCGTGGTCCGCCAGAGCTGGTCCGGGTTCATCTCGCCCAGGCCCTTGTAGCGCTGGACGTGCACCTGGCCCTTGCCGTCGCCGTTCCCCAGTCGCTTGGCGTACTCGTCCCGCTCCGGCTCGCTGTAGGCGTAGTACTCCTCCTTTCCCTTCGCCACCCGGAAGAGCGGCGGCTGGGCAATGTAGATGTACCCCGCCTCGATCAGCTCCTGCATCTGCCGGAAGAAGAAGGTGAGCAGCAGCGTCCGGATGTGCGCGCCGTCCACGTCGGCGTCGGTCATCAGAATGATCTTGTGGTACCGGGCGTCCTCCAGCTTGAAGTCGTCCCGGACGCCGGCCCCGATGGCCGTGATGATGGCGCGGATCTCGTCGTTGCCCAGGATCTTGTCGATCCGGGCCCGCTCCACGTTGAGGATCTTCCCCTTGATGGGGAGGATGGCCTGGAAGGAGCGGTCCCGGCCCTGCTTGGCGGAGCCGCCGGCCGAGTCACCCTCCACGATGTAGATCTCGCACAGCGCGGGATCGGAGAGCGAGCAGTCCGCCAGCTTGCCGGGAAGCACCCCGCTCTCCAGGCCCGACTTCTTCCGGACCAGCTCCCGGGCCTTCCGGGCGGCCTCCCGGGCGCGGGCGGCGGAGACCGCCTTCTCCACGATGGCGCGGGTGACCGCCGGCTGCTCCTCGAGGAAGTTGCCCAGGCGCTCGTTCACCACCTGGCGGACGATGCCCTCCACCTCCGAGTTCCCCAGCTTGGTCTTGGTCTGTCCCTCGAACTGGGGCTCCCGCACCTTCACGTGCAGCACGCAGGTCAGGCCCTCGCGCGCGTCCTCGCCCGAGAGGGTGAAGTCGGCCTTCTTGAGGGCGTTCGACGCCTTCGCCGCCTCGTTGATGGTGCGGGTGAGCGCGGCCTTGAACCCGGTGAGGTGGGTGCCGCCCTCGTGGGTGTTGATGTTGTTCACGAAGGTGAACGTGTTCTCGTTGTAGCCGTCCTCGTACTGCAGGGCGCAGTCCACCTCCACGTCGTCCTTGACCGCCCGGAAGGCCACCGGCTTGGGGTGCAGGGGCTTCTTGTTCCGGTTGAGCCAGCTGACGAACTCCACCAGGCCACCCTTGTAGAGGAAGGCCTCGACCCGGGCGGGGTCGACGCGCTCGTCGGTGAGCGTGATCCTCACGCCCGCGTTCAGGAAGGCGAGCTGGCGGAGCCGGTCGGCGAGGGTGGAGTAGTTGTACTCGAGGACCGTGAAGATCTCGGGGTCGGGCTTGAAGCGCACCGTGGTCCCGGTGGCCTTGGCGGGGCCGAGCACCGAGAGCGGCTTGGTGGTGCGGCCGCGCACGAAGGCCATGTGGTGCCGCTTCCCGCCCCGGTCGACCACCACCTCGAGCCGCTCGGACAGGGCGTTCACCACCGACACGCCGACGCCGTGCAGGCCGCCCGACACCTTGTACGTGCTCTTGTCGAACTTGCCGCCCGCGTGGAGCACCGTGAGCGCGAGCTCCACGCCGGGCAGCTTCTCGGTCGGGTGGAGGTCCACCGGGATCCCCCGGCCGTTGTCGGTCACGGTGATCGAGTTGTCCTTGTGGACCGTCACCCCGATCGCATCGCAGAAGCCGGCGAGCGCCTCGTCGATGGAGTTGTCCACCACCTCGTAGACCAGGTGGTGCAGGCCGTTCTCGCTGGTCGACCCGATGTACATGCCGGGCCGCTTGCGCACGGCCTCCAGGCCCTTGAGCACCTGGATGGACTGGGCGTCGTACTGCTTCTCGGTGACGTTCGCCATTGCTCCCGCTGCGGTTGAGGTCAGGGCCGGCCGACCGGGCCGGCGATCCAGCGGATCTCCGTGATGCGCGCCCGCCGGCCCGCGTTGAGCCGGGCGAGGATGCGCGGGGTCATGAGGCTCAGCTCGGCCGCCCACGGCGCGGTGGCGACCCGGACCCGGAGCACTCCGTCGGGGGTCACCGATTCGGGGGCCGTGACCGCGGCGATCTGCGGTCCGACCAGGGCGGGCCAGTCGGCCACCACGCGGGCCTGGTCCAGCCGCCGGGTCAGCCCGGAGCGCGCCAGCCAGGCGGCCAGGGCGTCCGCGATGGGGGCCATCGGCCGGGTCCGTTCGTTCACCGTGCCTCCGTCAAGCCTCGGGGGCCACCGTCCCGGCCCGGACCTCCCGGATCGGGAGGTGGACGTTGGCCGGGGCCTCGTCCCGCCGCGGGGCCGTGAGGAACACCTGCCGGGAGGGGTTCGCGAGGCGGGCGGCGAGCCGCTCCTGTCGCTCCCCGTCCAGCTCGGCGTACACATCGTCGAGCAGCAGCACCGGCTCCGTCCCGCGGGCCGCGCGGAGGGTCTCGAGCTCCAGCAGGCGGAGCGCCACCGCCCCGCTGCGCTGCTGTCCCGAGGACCCGAAGGTGCGGAGCGGCCGCCCACCCACCATCAGCCGGAGGTCGTCGCGATGGGGGCCGATGGTGGTCATCCCGCGCGCGGCGTCCCGGCGCTCCACCCGGGCGAGGGCCGCGGGCCAGGCGGCGCGATCGGCGAGCTCCTCCGCCCCATGGTAGCCCAGCGCGGCCTCGTCGGGCTCGCCCAGCTGGGTGAGTTCCCCGCCGAAGCGGGCCGCCGCCCACGCCGCCCACGCCCGGCGCCGCCGCACCAGCGCCGCGCCGGCCTCGGCCAGCGGCCCGTCGAACGCGCGGGCCAGCTCCACCCGCCCCTGGCGGAGGGCCGCGTTCCGCTGCGCCAGCGCGGCGCGGTAGCCGATCAAGGACGCGAGGTAGGCCGGCTCCGCCACCGAGAGCATGCGGTCGAGGTAGCGGCGCCGCTCGCTCGCCCCGCCCGCCGCCAGGCCCACGTCCGCCGGCAGGAAGGCCACCGCCAGCCACCGCCCCAGCGCCTCGGCGAGCCGCGCCGTCGGGGCCCCGTCCACCAGCACCTGCTTGCGCCGGTGGCTCCGGTGCCAGGCCGCCTCCATCCGCGTGGCGGGCGCGCCGGCCGCCTCCACCATGACCCGGAAGCCGGGGCCGCCGAACGCGGCCAGCTCCGCGTCCGGCGCGCCGCGGAATGACCGGAACAGGGCGGGGTACGCCATCGCCTCGAGGACGCTGGTCTTTCCCTGCCCGTTGGCGCCGAGGAGCAGCACTCCCTCCGGGGGCCACTCGAGCACGGCGTCCCGCAGGTTCCGGAACCCGCGCACCTCCAGACGGCCGAGGCGCACTACTCGACGGTGATGGTGCGGCGGGCAGGATCGCCCCGGTTGCCCTCCAGGTCCACCCCATAGATCGTCACCACGATGACCTGGCCCTGCTGGTCGTCCGTGGTGATCGGGAGCGCGAACGACAGCGTGATGGAGCCGTCCTCGTTCACCGGCGGGAAGCGGGTGACGCCACCCGTGATGTCGACGTACACGCTGTCGAGGCCGGTCTCGTCCCGGATCTGCCCCGCGACGAAGACGGCCGGCCCCGCCGCGACGGTGGTGTCCTCGATGCCGGGGGCGCGGATGGTGGTGATCGGGCCCTCGCCCTCGCCCCCGCCGCCACCGCCGCCACCGTTGCTCAGGGGCGTGATGCGGTCGCGGTCCTCGCAGCCGCCGAGGGTGGCAAACAGGGCCGCGAGGGCCGCCAGCGCGGCCGCCCGGGCCGGGAGTCGGCAGGGCCTTCCCATCCCCGAAAAATAGCCGCCCCGCCCCGTCCGGGGCAGGGCGGCAGGCGTGCGGGCGCGGCGTCAGCGCCCGCGAAACTCCGGAGGCCGCTTGGCGAGAAAGGCCGCCATTCCTTCCCGCATGTCCTCGGTGCCGGCGAGGAGGCCGAACCGCACCGCCTCGCCCGCCAGGGCGTCATCGATCCCGGCGGTGCAGCCGGCGTCGACCGCCTCGATCACCTGGCGCACCGCCGCGGGCCCCATGGCGAGGATGCCGCGGAGCAGGGCCTCCGCCTCCGCCAGGACCGCCTCCGGCTCCACCACCCGGTCGCACAGCCCGATCCGGAGGGCCTCCTCGGCGTCCACCATCCGGCCGGTCAGCAGGATGTCGAGCGCCCGGCCTCGGCCGACCAGCCGTGGGAGCCGCACCGTGCCGCCGTACCCCGGCAGGATGCCGAGCTTCACCTCCGGCTGGCCGAACCGGGCCGTCCGGGCCGCGACGCGCAGGTGGCAGGCCATGGCCAGCTCGCACCCGCCGCCGAGGGCGAAGCCGTTGACCGCCGCCACGACCGGCTTGCCGCAGCGCTCCAGCCGGCGGAAGAGGCCCTGCCCCCGGCGGGCCCGCGCCTCGGCGCCGGCAGGGGTCTGTCCGGCCAGCTCGGCGATGTCCGCTCCGGCCACGAACGCCTTGCCCCCGGCGCCGGTCACGATCACCCCGCGGATGGCGGGATCGGCCTCGACCTGCGCGACCACCCCGGCGAGGGCCGCGAAGACCTCGTCGTTGAGGGCGTTCAGCTTGTCGGGGCGGTTGACGGTCACGACGGCGATGCCGTCGCGGAGGTCGAGGAGCAGCACGTCCTGGGCGGGCATCGGGGGCTTCCGGGATCGAGTGGGCGGCCGGCGACGGGAGGCAACCTACCGCGGAGCGGCGCGCGCGCGCCACCTCGCTATCTTCCCGCGATGCCCACCGCCGAGCCGCACCGGGGTCCCGCCCGCGCCGACTTCGCGATGCTCCTGGTCGTGCTCATCTGGGGTGGCAACCTCCCGGTCATCAAGGCGGCGCTGACCGAGGTCCCGCTGCTCGCGTTCGCGGGCGTCCGGTTCACCATCGCGAGCGCGCTCTTCGTGCCGCTTCTCCTGGCCCGGGAGGGCTCCATCCTCCCGCCGGCCGGCACGGGATGGGCCATGCTCTGGCTCGGCCTCCTCGGGAACACCGCCTACCAGCTCCTCTTCATGACCGGACTGTTCCATACGAGCGTGGCCAACACCGCGCTCATCCTGGCCAGCACGCCGGTGCTGGTGGCGGCGTTCGGGGCCGTGAGCGGGATCGAGCGCCTCAGCCGGTCGGTGGCCGCCGGCGTGACGCTGGCGGTGGCCGGCGTGGCGCTGGTGCTGGGGCACGAGGGGGCGCGGATCACGTCGCGGACGCTCGCCGGCGACCTCCCGGTGCTCGCCGCGGCCGCCTGCTGGGCCGGCTACACGCTCGGCGTGCGGCACCACGCGGGCAGCATGAGCCCGCTGCGGCTCACCACGCTGACGATGCTCACCGGGACGCCCGGACTGCTCCTGGCCGGGCTGCCCGCGATCCTCCGCACGGACTGGTCGGGCATCTCCGCGGCGGCCTGGGGCGGGATCCTCTACTCCGCGATCCTGGCCCTGCTGGTGGCCTACACGCTGTGGAACCGGAGCGTGGCGGAGGTGGGTCCCTCCCGCACCGCCGTCTACAACTGCTTCGTGCCGGTGGTGGCGCTGTCGCTCGCCTGGGCCGCGCTGGGCGAGCGGCCCGGGCTGCTCCAGTTCGCCGGTGCGGGGCTCATCGTGGGCGGCGTCCTCGTGGCGAGGGCCGCGCCGGCGCGGAGGATCGCGTGAGCGCCATCCTCGCCATCGACCAGGGCACCACCGGGACGACGGCGCTCGTCCTCGGCGCCGACGGCGCCCTCCTGGGCCGCGCCTACCGGCCCGTCGGCCAGCACTTCCCCGAGCCGGGGTGGGTGGAGCACGACCCGGAGGAGCTCCTGCGGACCACGGTGGAGGCGGGCCGCGCCGCACTCGCCGAGGCCGGGGAGCGGCCGGTTGCCCTCGGGCTCACCAACCAGCGGGAGACCGTCGTGCTCTGGGACCGCCGGACCCTCGCCCCCGTGGCGCCGGCCATCGTGTGGCAGGACCGGCGCACCGCCGGGCGGTGCCGGGAACTCCGCGAGGCGGGGCGCGAGCCCGACGTGCGCGCCCGGACCGGCCTGGTGCTCGATCCGTACTTCAGCGCCACCAAGCTCGAGTGGCTCCTCCGCGACCCGGAACTCAGGCGCCGGGCCGGCCGGGGCGAGCTCGCGGCCGGGACGGTGGACGCCTGGCTGGTGGCACGCCTCACCGGCGGACGGGAGCACGCCACCGACCCCACCAATGCGTCGCGGACGCTCCTGTGGGACCTCGACCGCCGGGACTGGTCCGAGGACCTGCTGCACCTCTTCGGCGTCCCCATCGAGCTCCTGCCACGCGTGGTGCCGTCCTCCGGCGTGATCGGGGAGACCGATGCGGGACACTTCGGGACTGCGATGCCGATCGCGGGCCTGGCCGGCGACCAGCAGGCGGCGCTCTTCGGGCAGGGCTGCACCGGGGCGGGCGAGAGCAAGAACACCTACGGCACGGGGGCGTTCCTGCTCGTGCAGGCGGGCGCCGTCCGGCCCGGGGCCGTGGCCGGCGTGCTGGTGACGGCGGCCTGCGGGCCGGGCGGCGGCCCGAGCTACGCGCTCGAGGGGAGCGTGTTCATCGCGGGGGCGGCGGTCCAGTGGCTGCGCGACGGCCTCGGGCTGGTCCGGTCGGCAGACGAGACGGAGGCCCTCGCGCGCGAGGTCGCCGACACCGGCGGCGTCCACTTCGTTCCCGCCTTCGTCGGCCTGGGCACCCCGCACTGGGAGCCCGAGGCACGCGGGACCATCACCGGGATCACCCGCGGCACCACCCGGGCGCATCTGGTACGGGCCGCCCTCGAGGCCATGGCGCACTCCACCGCCGACCTCCTCGGCGCGATGGCCGGGGCCGCGGGGCTGGAGGTACCCGCCCTCCGGGTGGACGGCGGCGCGGCGGCGAACGACTGGCTGCTCCAGTTCCAGGCGGACGTGCTCGGGATCCCGATCGAGCGGCCGGCGCTGGTGGAGACGACGGCGCTCGGGGCCGCGTTCCTGGCCGGCATCGGCGTCGGGCACTGGCGCGAGCCGGCGGATGTCCTCGGGTCGATCGGCCGGGCGCGGTTCGAGCCGCGGCTCGGGGGAGCGGAGCGCGAGCGACTTCGCGCCGGCTGGCACCGGGCGGTGGCCGCCGCCCTCCACTGGGCCCGGCAGCCGGGCTGAGGCGGGCCCGGCCGGCGACCGAACGGGTCAGTTGGTCGGGATGGTCGTGCCGTGGCAGGCGGTGCACATGTTCGGGTTCTTCCGCCGGAGGCGCTCGGCGTCGAACCCGGGACCGTGCGGGCGGAAGCCCCGGCCGGCCACTGCCGAGTGGCAGGTGAGGCAGTCCTGCTCCACGTGGCAGGAGGTGCAGCTCTCCAGGCTCTGCCTCGCCGCCTGGCCGTGACCGGTCAGGAAGAACTCCTTCGAATCATGGAAGCCTGCCACGAGGGGTCCGGACGCCCGGAGCCCGGCCTGCGCGTGGCAGGTCTGGCAGAAGGCCGCCGGGTTGTGGCAGTCGGCGCACTCGGTCTCCTGGGCGTAGGCGGCCGCCGGATGCCGGGTCAGGAAGGCGGGGGGGTGGTAGCCCCGCGCCCCGCTGCCGCGAGGCCCGCTCACCGCCGTCTGGCCGTCGGCCGGATTGGGCCGGTGGCAGTCGAGGCAGGTGGTGATCAGGTGGCACGTGGCGCAGGTCCCGGGTGCGCTCCGGGCCGGCTCCGCGTGGGCCCGCGTGAAGTCGAGGGCGTGCGAGGGCGGCCGCCGGCGCGCGGTGCCTGCCCCTGCCCCCCGGCCCGGGCCCGCGGCGAAGAGCGGGCGCGCCACCCCGGGCTGCCCGACGTGGCAGGCCAGGCAGCTCTCCCGGGTGTGGCACGTCTGGCAGGCCGAGGCATTTGCCCGAAGGTCGCGGGCGTGGGTCTCGAGGAAGTCGGCCCGGTCGTGGCCCGGGGGCGCCTCGAGGCTCGCCTCGTGGACCAGAGAGCGCGGGTCGGCGCCGAGGGCCTGGATGGCCCGCGTCTCGGGCGCGTTCACGTGGCAGGTGGTGCAGAACTCGCGGGCGTGGCAGGTGGCGCAGCTCGCCGCCACGCCGCCGTCCGCGGCTTGCGCCGGCTTCCCGTGGCCGTCGAGGCCGAAGCCGGGCTGCTCGTGCGACAGCGGCGTCTCGAACTCGCGGATCCGGTCCACCGGGAGCGCCGTCGCCTGCGCCAGCGGCACGTGGCACTGGGCGCACGCGCTGTCCGGCGCTTCGCGGTGGGCGACCATGATTTCGTGGCAGGCGAAGCAGCGCCGCGCCGACGCGCGCCGCACGGCCATCCACGCCTCGCCCTCGCGGACATGGCAGGAGGCGCAGGCCAGCACCGAGTCCGCCCCGGACGCGCCCGCGACCTCGAGGGCGTGCTCCGGGTGGGCAAACCGGAGGTTGTTGCCGCCCGGCCTCGAGGGCGGGGCCCACGTCACCCGGTCCTCGATGGCGCCGTCGTGGCAGGTGGCGCAGCTCTCCGGCGCGGGGAACGAGGTGGCGAAGTCCCCCGCGGCGACCCCGGCGTGGCATCCCTCGCAGGTGGGGAAGACCTTGGCGTGCTTCACGTGGTCGAACCGGTCCTCCACGATCCGCGCCAGGACGCCCCCGGCCCCCAGGGCGAGCGCGAGGGCGGCGCCGAGGGCCGGGAGCGTCGGCCGCAGGCGGGCCGTCACGGTGCCCCCCCGGCCGACGCCGGCGGCAGCCGCCAGCGGTCGGCGCCCGAATCCAGGGTCCAGGCGACCCGGAACGTGAGCCGGGTCTGGCTCCAGTCGACCGCCCCCGCATCGGGCCGGTCCCGGTTCTCGTCGTAGCGCGTCACTCCCACGCCCAGGAGCAGGCCGGCGCTTGCCTCCCAGGAGGCGTCCGCCCCGAACCACCAGGCCTCCGCCTCGTCCGCGCGGTATTCCAGCGGGCGCAGGAGGTTGCTCGCGTAGCCGGTGAGGCCCAGCCGGTCATTCGGCCGCCAGGCGGCGCTGGCCGACCAGCCGCGGCTCGCGGCCCCCGGTCCCTTCTCGGCGTGATAGTCTCCATCGAGGGTCAGGTCGGGGCGGGCGAGGAAGGTGGCGCCCCAGGAGAAGCGCCAGCCGTCGTCCTCGACCGAGGCGAGCGGCGTCTCCGCCTCGGCATCCTCGTAGGCGTAGGCCTCGCCGCGGACGCGGAGCCGGACCCGGCGCAGTGCCGCCACCTCCACGGAGCCCCAGCCGCTGTGGTAGGCCACCGGGCTGAAGGCGGCCCAGATGGTCCAGAGCGGGAAGAAGGGCCGGTACCGCTTGCCGCCCAGGGTGACGTCCATCGTGCGGGTGGCGTAGCGGAGCGTCGCGTCCGCGCTGCCCCAGGTCCCCTCGGCCAGGTTGTACTCACCGCCGCCCGAGAGGGTGACGCGGGCGAGCGGCCGGAGGGCGGCACCCATCCCCACCCGCTCCGCGGTGAGCTTGTCCACTTCCGGATCCACCTCCCGCTGGTACTCCGCCCGGAGGTCGGCCCAACGGGAGCGCCAGGCGGCGGTGCCCCCGGCGGCCACCAGGCGCTGGTCGGGCCGGAATTCCCCGAGGGGATTGGCGGCGGGGCTGTTCCAGGGAACGCTGGCGCCACGCGCCAGGCTCCAACCGGCGTAGCCGCTGGCCTCGAGGCCGAGTGAAGCCGCGCGCAGCGTGGCCCGGCCGCCATCGAAGCCGAGGTAGCCGAGCCGGCCGGTCACGAGCTGGCGGCCCGCCCTCGCGGTGAGGGCGCCCCGGGCGTACTCCAGGTAGCCCTCGAGCAGCTGGACCGGCGGCTCCGTCCCGGCGTACGAGGCGCCCCCGGCCACGTCCAGCGCGGCCTGCGCGCTTCCCCGCACGCTGAGTCCGTCGACCCCGAGCCCCCAGACCGAGAAGTCGGCCGATGTGACCCACGGCGCCGCTGATTCCTCCGGACCCGCCCGCCAGAAGTAGCACCAGGCGCCCACGCAGCGGACCGCGTGGCCGTCGGGCGAGACCAGGGAGCCGTCCGGGTCGGTGACGACATCGCCCAGCGCCACGCTGTCGGACTCGACGCCCCGGAAAGCGAGGGTCTGGAGCCGGCTCTCGACCCGCACCCGGTAGCCCTGGGCGGCGAGCGGCCCCGCGGCGGCGGCCAGGAGCAGCAGGGCAGCGGCGACCCGCTTCACCGGGCGGTCCCGCGCAGGCCGAGGCTGGGCCGGAGCGCCTCGGGCTCGGAGAGGAAGTGGCAGGTCGAGCACTCCCGCTCGGGATAGTGGTCGGTGTCGGCCCCGTGGCACGCGAGGCAGAAGGAGCGGGTGGGCACGAGCCGCGCGACCGTGGCCTCGGCGTGGCAGGCGGAGCAGGCCCGATGCGCCGCCGGGGGGGCCCCGGGCAGGTTCGCGGCCTCGTGCGCGGTGCGGGTGGCGTCGGACCGGTGGCACGCCGCGCAGTCCCGGGCGGCCTCGTGGTGCTGGTCGTGGCAGTCGGTGCAGGCCCGCGTGCCGGGGGACACGCCCAGCTCGACGGGCGTCACGTGGCACGCGACGCATCGCTCCTCCGCGTGCGCCTCGTGGGAGAAGGCGACCGCGCGCTCGCGCGGGGCGTGGTTCCGCACCCGGACGACCGGGTGCGCCTGGAGCGCGGCCCGGAGCTCCCCGGCCTCGTGACACTTGGTGCAATCCGCCGTGGCCGGGGCCTGGTGGTGGCAGATCTGGCAGCCCCGGGGCCGCTCGAACCGGATGATCCGGTTCGACTGCACGTCGTGGCACGCGACGCAGTCGAGTGCCTTGTGCCGCTCGTGGGAGAAGGTGTCGGCCGGCGCCGGGCCGGAGACGAACACCGCCGGAGGGAGCTCCTCCGGCGGCGTGTCACCCTTCCCACGGGGCTCCGGCGGCGGAGCGAGGGCTCCCTGCTGCAGGGCCTTCGTGGTGTCGAAGGCCGGCGTCGGGAGTCGTGGTCGGAGCCGTTGCCACCGGGGGGACCCCGTGACCCGCCCGCGCACCTCGAGGTGGCAGCTCTCGCAGGCGCTCGCGTCCACCCGCGCCGCGTGGGCCGAGTGGCAGAGCTCGCACTCCTGCGCCACCCGGCGGTGCGCCGCACCGGTGTGGAACTCGTTGGACCGCCAGGTCACGTGGCAGGCGGCGTCGGTGCAGGTCTTGAGGGCGTCCTTCGGCTCCACCTGGGTGTGGGGATTGTGGCACATCCCGCACTGGCCCGCGTGGGGGTCCCGCGCGGGGTCGAAGCCCACCAGGCGCTCGCGCATCGCGTGGCAGTCGAGGCACTGCCCCTCCGCCGGGCGCATGGTGCCCCGGGCGGAATCGAGCCCGGCGAGCGCCGGCACCTCGCGGGTGAACTGGTGGCAGGCGAGGCAGTGCATCCCGACCGCCTCGCTCATCTTTCCCAGCCGGATCTCGATCTCGTCGGTGAGGTGGCAGCCGTCCTGGGAGCAGGTCGAATCCGCGGGCACGAAGGCGTGCGCCGTCTGCGCGTGGCAGGTGAGGCACTCGGCGCCCTGCACCAGCTTGCCGGAGGCCGAATCGGACTCGAGGTGCACCCGGTGGCCCGCGGTGGCGGCGATCGCCTGCCAGGACTCCTGGGCGGCGCCCTGCTCGTGGCAGTTCTCGCAGGTCTCCCGGGGCACGGCACCGTGGCGCGGGCCTTCCTTCGCCTCGCCCGCCTCGACGTGCTGGTACCGCACCCCCGACATCCACAGCACCATCTTCGTCGCTTCGCCGAAGAGGTGGAAGGTGTGACAGGTGTGGCAGTTGATCGTGTCGTGCTTGCCCCGGAGCGAGGCCAGGATGGTGTAGTCCCCGGTGTCGGCCACCTGCACGACCTGGCCCGAGGGGACGAAGATGTGGCACCCGGTGCAGAACCGGGAATCGTTCATCATGTAGTCGTACCCCTTGAACCCCAGCCCGGCGGTCACGAGGAGTACCAGCCCGACCGCCCCGAAGAACGCCGCCTTGGCCCCGCCCGGCCACCCGCGGAACCAGCGCCAGATGGCCGGCAGGCGGGGCCAGAGCCACCAGAGGATCGCCACCGCCGCGAGGGCGGCGAGGGCGACCCCGGTCCACATCAGCCACGGGGGCTGCTGGAAGAGGAACTGGACGATGGGGGCGGGAGCGAACCGCTCGGCCAGGACGGTGTCCGCCGGGTGCACCCCGGGCGGCAGGCGCCCGAGGACCGAGTCCTGAAGCGCCCCGGCCGCGGCGGGGACCGCCGCCGGCGGGGGCGGGAGGGGGGGGAGCGGGCCCGCCGGGGGCACCGCCGCCCCGCCGAGG
>JAICEH010000009.1 GCA_025924275.1 Gemmatimonadales bacterium
CCTCCCCACCTCCCCACCGCGCTCGTCGCCTCCCGCGGTTCGCTGGTCCTCCCGTCGTTCCCGCTCCCCGCTCCCCGTTCCCCGCTCCCTCCGGCGCGAAATCGGTGCCTCCCTCCTTCCCACCACCCGTGATGTTGGGCCCGCCGTCGCACCCGGGGCGCGCCCTTCGCGCGCCCCTCCGCGCCGAAGGAGGCCCCGATGTCCCCCACCACCCCCCGGGCGGCGCTCGTGCTCGCCCTGGTCCTCGCCGCCGGCTGCACCGAGGACCGCACCGCTCCCACGGCACCGGCCCCGGGCCCCGCGGGGCTCGCGGCCTCCGACGGCCCGGACCGAGCCGAACGGACGAAGGTGGAGGCACTCGCCCGGATGGTCGCCAGGGCCCTCGCCGATCCCGACACCCGAGCGGCCGTCCACGGGGCGATCGCGTCCTCCCGCCTGGCCGAGGGGAAGGTGCACTTCCAGCGACTGCTCGCCGCCCCGGGCAGCGCGGCGCTCCGCGGGCTCGCACGCGCAGCCGGCCTCACCGAGGCCGAGGTGGCCGAGGCGGCGGGCGCGGCCATCCCGCTCGAGCTCTACCTCCCGGTCCCGGCGCACCGCGAGCGGTGGCGGGGAGGCCCGGAATACCTCGTGGCCACGGCCCTGGCCGATCGGGATGCCCCGGTCGCCTTCGACGGACGCGGACGCCGGCACGTCCTCAGCCCGGATGCGCCGCCGGACGTCCCGGTCCTCGCCCTGGTACCGGTGGAGACGGACTTCGACGGCCCGCCGGCCCAGCTCGCGGAGTGCCTCGAGGAATCGTGCTCGGGGGGCGGGGGCGGCGGCACGGCGACCGGGGGCGGGGGCGTCCTTCCCTCCCTCGCCAACCAGCACCTCAACCTGGGCTTCAGCACCTTCAAGGAGGACTTTGAGGGCTGGTTGAAGGGCGACCCCGAGTATGAGCTCCACGTCCTGGCCCCGAACGGCAAGGACACCACCGCCTACCGGTCGCTGCAGTGCATCGGCGAGCACGCGTCGAGCGGGTACTTCTGGAATCCGAACTCCACGACCTGGTACGGCAAGGCCCGGGTGCTCACCGGCAGCCAGATGGACTCGTACGAGGCGCAGTGGCCGGGCAAGGCCTGGATGATCCTGGCCCTCGAGGACGACGACACCGCTTGCGAGATCAGGATGGACAAGGACCTGGTGGGGGACGTGCTGGAGCAGCTGGACGCCGCCTACGACCAGTACAAGGGGCTCAAGGACAAGAAGATCACGACCCCCGAGGGGGCCAAGCGGCTGGTGGGCGCGGCCGCCACCGCCGCCCGGCTGATCACGGCACTGGCGTCCCTCATCAAGACGAATGACGACCTGATCGGGTTCGCGATCAAGGACAGCGTGGCGGTGATGTCCCACCCGGTGGGGAACTACGTGCTCCTCCGGGACGGCATGGTGAACGGCTGGCTCAAGCTCGAGGTGCAGTACTGAACCGGCGCCCCGGGAGACCGATGCGGACACCGATCCGGTTCCTCTCCATCGCCCTGCTGCTCGGGGCCACCGCCCGGCCGGGCTCGGCGCAGGCTGGCGGCGCGCGCGTCGGCCTCACCGCCGAGGCGTCGGCGATGACTTCGTCGGGGGGCGCCACGGTGGTGGTGCCCGACCCGGCTGGAGACGATCGACTCGAGTTGCGCCAGGCCGCCACCGCCGGCCTGGCGCTCCGCGCCGACCTGGATTGGTCACGGTGGCGCGCGGAGTTCGGCCTCCAGGTGGTGCCGGCGGAGCTCTTCGCGGAGTTCCCGGACGGCGGGGGGATCGGCCTCGGCGGTCAGGAGGCGGCGGCGCTGGAGCTCGCCCCCCGGCTCGGATACCGGATGGCGGGATCGGCGGCCGGTGCGTCGCTGTTCGTCCTGGCCGGCCCCTCGATCCAGTTCTGGTCGGTCACCGACCTGGATGGTCGCGTGACCCTGGCCATCGGGGCGGCCTTCCAGGCGGAGGCGCCGCTCTCCCCGCGCCTGCACCTGGTGGCGCGCGGAGGGCTGACCGCCGGGCCGAGCTTCTTCGCGGACGAGGAACCGGCCACCGGGAGCTTCGAGACGACCGGTGTGACGCGGTGGCAGGGAGGGGTCGGGCTCCGCTGGCTGCTCCGGCCCTGAGGGGGATCAGGTCCCGACGCCTGCCGGTGCGGGGGTGCCGCATTCGGAGCAGAACCGGGCGCCGGCCGCCAGGGGCGCGCCGCAGCCGCCGCAGGCGTCGTCCGCGGCGAGCCGGGTGCCGCAGGCCGAGCAGAATTGTGCGTCGGCTTCCGGCCGGGGGCCACAGGTCGGGCACGTCGGCGTCTCGGCGCGCCGTCCGCGGCTTCCGGGCCCCGTTCCCGCAGCCGGTCGGGCGGGACGGGCGCCGTCCTCCTCCCGCTGCAGCCGGAGTGCCTCGGCGGAGTACCTGGCCGTGAGCTGTTCGTAGTCGGCCTGGCTGAGCTTGCCCGTGGCGCGGTCGAACTCCAGCTCGCGGAGCGCGGCGAGGGCCCGACCCTTCGGGGTCTCCAGCGGGTCCACCAGGTCGTCGAGGGGGTCCGCCGCGGCGGGAGCCGTGGGCCGGAACAGCGGGCCGAGGACCAGCCAGAGCACCAGCGCGGCGAGGAGGAGCGCGGCCGCCACCTGGAAGGCGATCACGATTCCACCTCCTCGAGCGCCCGGCGGAGCCGGTCCGCCTCCTCCGGCGTGGCGTCCGCGGGAACGGCGAGCGGACCGTCGGCTCCGCCGCCCGGCCCCGCCGGGCGCGGGGCGACGGCTCCCGCCTCGACGGCGGCCGCGCTCGCCACCAGCGAGCGGCGGCGAAGCATCAGGGCGAGTGCGGTGCCCGCCGCCAGGACCACCGCCCCGGGGACGAGGTACCCGGCGAGGTTGAAGCCCTCGGGCTTCGGCGCCATCCGGAACTCCGGCCCATACTTGGCCAGGTAGGCGTCGATCACCTGGTCGGCGCTCAATCCGCTCGCGTTCAGCGCCACGATCTCGTCGTGGAGGGCCGGGCTGTAGGTGCAGGTGAAATCGGTGGTGCGGCAGATGTAGACGTCGAGGTTGCAGCCGCAGGTGCACTTGAGCTGCTTCTCGATGGCGATGATCTCCGGGTCGTTCTGGCTCTCGCCCACGGGATCACGGGGCCGGCCGGCGGCGCGGGGGTCGTACAGCCGCCCCGACTCCCCGCCCCCCGGGAGGGGCTGCTGGCCCGCGGCGCGGGCGGCTCCCAGCCCCGCGAGGGCCGTCCCGGCCAGCACCAGGAAGCGGCGGCGGCCCACGGACCCGCTCACGACCGGACCTCGGCCAGCGGCACCTCGTACCCCGACTGGGACTGGCGCCGCTCGTTCGGGGTCGAGGCGCCGGGCCACATCGTCACCAGGCCCCCGAAGACCAGCACCCCGCCGGCGAACCAGACCCACCAGACCAGCGGGTTGACGGTGAAGCGGTAGACCGCCTCCTCCGTCCCGCCCACCGACCCCGCATAGACCACGTAGATGTCCTCCCGGAGCCCGCTCAGGATGCCGACCTCGGTGGACGGCTCGAACGTGGGCCGGTCGAAACTGTCCACGTGCTGGCGCTTCTCCGACTTCATCACGCCGAGGGGACGGCCGTCGCGGGTGACCTGCACGGTGGCCGCGGAGACGATCCGGTTGAGGGCCTTGTACTGGCTCACGCCCAGGTGGGTGAAGCCGAGCTCGTGCCCGAACGGGCTCGCGACGGTGACCGACTCGCCGGGCCGCAGTGTGGCCTCCTGGTCCACCTTGAAGGCCATTCCGGCGAACGCGGCGAACATCAGCACGATGCCCACGTGGACGATGTAGCCGCCGTAGCGGCGCCGGTTCCGCCCGACCAGGCGCATCAGCGCCAGGGGCGCCGGTTCGCCGTGCATCCGCTGCCGGGCCCGGACCCCGCGCCAGAACTCCTGCACGATGGTCCCGCCCACGAAGGCGGCGAGCGTGAGCGCGGCCACCGCGTACCCGTCGCGCATCCCCGAGGCCAGGAGGGCGGCGGCAACGGCCAGGCCGACGGCGGCCGAGGCGGCGAACTGGCGCTTGAGGTTCCCGGCCGAGGCCTTCCGCCAGGCGATGAGCGGGCCGATCCCGGTCAGGGCCAGGAGCAGGAGGCCGAGCGGCACGTTGACCCGGTTGAAGAAGGGCGGCCCGACCGTGACCTTGGTGCCCTGCAGCCACTCGGACAGGATCGGGAAGAGCGTGCCCCACAGCACCGAGAAGGCGATGCCGACCAGGAGGAGATTGTTGAACAGGAACGCCGCCTCGCGGCTCACGGTGGACTCGAGCCGGGACTCCGGCTCGAGCTCGGGCCAGCGGGTGTAGAGCAGCGTGAACGACAGGATCCCGGCGGAAACCAGGAAGGCGAGGAAGAAGTACCCCACGCCGGACTGGGCGAAGCTGTGCACGCTGGCGATGACGCCCGACCGGGTGATGAAGGTGCCGAAGATGCTGAGCAGGAAGGTGGCCACGATGAGCGCCACGTTCCACCGCTTGAGCATCCCCCGCTTCTCCTGGATCATCACCGAGTGGAGGAACGCGGTCATCGTCAGCCAGGGGAGGAACGAGGCGTTCTCCACCGGGTCCCAGGCCCAGTACCCGCCCCACCCGAGTTCCACGTACGCCCACCACATCCCCAGCACGATCCCGATGGAGAGGAAGAGCCAGCTCACCAGGGTCCACTTGCGGATGGCGCCCAGCCAGCCGGCGTCGAGTCGGCGGGAGAGCAGCGCCGCGATCGCGAACGCGAACGGGATCGTGATGCTGATGTAGCCGAGGTAGAGCATCGGGGGATGGAGCACCATCCCGATGTTCTGCAGCTGCGGGTTGAGGCCCCGGCCGTCCGGCGGAGTGAAGGCGAGCCGCGCGAACGGGCTGTCCCCGAAGAGCATCACCGCGACGAAGAACGCGGTGGTCACCGAGGTGACGGCGGCGACGTGCGGCAGGAGCCCGTGGTGCCGCCGGGGCGTCAGGGCCTGCGCGAGTGCGGCGAAGATGCCGAGCACCGCCGCCCAGAAGAGCAGCGAGCCCTTCTGCCCCGCCCAGAACGCCGAGATGAGGTACGGCTTGGGCAGGTTCCGCGAGGTGTACGCCGCGACGTACTCGATGTTGAAGTCGTGGGTGACGATCCCGTACCAGAGGGCCGCGCTCGCCACGAGGAGGGCGCCGAGGATCGCGTACACCCCCCGCCGGACCGCGAGCGCCAGCCCGGGACGGCCGCGCCAGGCCCCGGAGAATCCGACGGCCGCCGTCCAGAGGGCGAGCAGGAAGGCGGCCCAGAGCGCGAACTGCCCGAGCAGGGTCATGGCGTCAGGCCTGCTGCCCGGGGACCGCCTCGTACCGCGAGCCGCACTTCGCGAGCACGTCCGTGGCCTGGAACACCCCGTCGCGCCCCAGGCGGCCCTCCACGATCACCTCGATCTCCTGCTGGTCGGTGAAGGTGTCGGGCACGAGCCCGTGATAGGAGACCGGGAGCTGGTGCACGCCGTCGCTGATCAGGAAGTCGATCTGGCGCGAGGTCTCGTCCCGGCGGATCGAGCCGGGCACCACCTTCGCCCCGACCTTGACGCCCGCATTCAGGAACGAGCTGTCGGCCGCGGTGCGCTCCGCGAGCTCGGTGGGGGTGAGGAAGTAGACCCCGGTCTCCTTGACGCCCTGCGCGATCATGAAGCCGACGGCGGCGACGATCGCCACCGCCCCGAGGAGGAACTTGTGCCCTGCCTTCATCGCTGCCTCGCGGGGGGAGAGGTGGGTCAGGAGCCGCCGGAGGCGCGGCGCCGGAACTCGTCGAGCATGGTGCGGTGCTCGCCGTACTCCCGGCGGCCCGCGGCGATTTCGGCATCCCACTGCCGGAGGAACTGGGCCTCGGCGGCCTGCACGCCCGCCGGGTCGTCGGTGAACCGCGCGACCATCGCCCGGACCACCGGGCCGAAGAGGTGGCTCGGCACCTCGGCCACGATGCTGTCGGCCAGCGCGAGGGCGCCCGCGGTGTCGCCGGTGTGCACCTTGAGCAGGGCCGCGTGGTAGCGGGCATCCGCATCCACCGTGTCCAGCTGCTGGTAGGCCATCAGGGCCATCGGCGTCATCGTCTGCATGGTGGCGGCATCGCCGTTCTCGGCGGCCGTCATCACCCGGTTGTAGAGCCGGTTGAACCGCTCGGTGGGGCTCATGGCGGCGAGCTCGGCCGCCGTGGGCATCGGCTCGGCGGCGGCCGGGGCGGTGGCCGGGGCGGCCGCAGCCGGCGGCGTGTTGGCCCCACGCGCCACCCAGAAGAGTGCGGCCACGAGCAGGAGTGCCAGCAGTCCCGCCCCACCCAGGAGGAGCGGGCGGCTGGAGGACGCCGGCACCGGGGTGAGCCCGCCCCGGGCGCCCATCCCTGCCCCGCCGGCCGCCATGGCGCCGCACTGCTGGCAGAATCGCGCCCCCGCCGCCATCGGCCGGCCGCAGCTGGCGCAGGCGCGTGTGGCCAGCACCGCGCCGCAGGCGCCGCAGAACTTGCCGGAACCGGCTTCGGCGCCGCAGGAGGGGCAGGTCATCGAGGACCGAGGGTCATGGGTCGAGAGTCACAGGTCACGAGTCACGAGTCGCGAGTCGGGAGTCGCGAGTCGGGAGCAGCGAGGTTCGCCGGTCACCAGCCGGAATCTACCTCCGCCCCAATCCCGACCGCCACGCTTCCCTAGCCGGATGAAGGGATCTTCCCCCGGACCTAGCAGATCCGTGGGAGCTGGTCGCCCGGAAGGAGGTCGACGACCCTGGACCCCCCCAATCTGGTCCGGAGCACCACCAGCCGGGGGTGGTCCACGGTGGCCCGGCCGATCACCCGCGCATCCCGGCCCAGCGGGTGGGCCTGGAGGGCGGCCAGGGCGGCGTCGGCGGCGGCGGGTGCGACGAAGCCGACCAGGATGCCCTCGTTCGCGACGTAGAGCGGATCGAGCCCGAGCACCTCGCAGGCCGCGCGGACGTCGTCCGGCACGAGCAGCGACCCTTCGTCCATCTCGACGCCCACGCCCGAGGCCGTGGCCAGCTCGTTGAGGGCGCTCGCCACCCCGCCGCGCGTCGGGTCGCGGAGCGCGTGGACGTCCGCCGGCGAGGCCGCGCGGAGCCGCTCCACCAGGGGGGCGAGGCAGGCCGAATCGCTGGTGATCGCGGTGCGGAAGGAGAGGCCCTCGCGCGCCGCCATGATGGCCATCCCGTGACGGCCGATCGCGCCGCTCACCAGGAGCACGTCGCCGGGCCGCACCAGGTCGGGGGCGGGGCGGAAGTCCGCCTCGAGCGCGCCGATGCCGGTCGTGTTGACGTAGAGCCCGTCGGCGCGCCCCCGTTCGACCACCTTGGTGTCCCCCGCCACGAGCAGCACCCCGGCATCGCGGGCGGCCCGGGCCATCGCCGCCACGACCCGGTCCAGCGTGGCCAGGGGCAGTCCCTCCTCCAGCACGAAGCCCGCAGTGAGGTACCGCGGCCGGGCACCCTGCATCGCGAGGTCGTTGAGCGTGCCGTGGACGGCAAGCGACCCGATGTTCCCCCCGGGGAACTCGATCGGGGAGACCACGAAGGTGTCGGTGGACACCGCCAGCTCGATGCCCACCATCGGCACCACGGCGGCGTCGCCGAGCTGCCCGAGAACGTCGTTCCCGAGGTGGGGGAGGAAGAGGTCCTTCACCAGCTGGGCCGAGAGCTTCCCGCCCGAGCCATGGCCGAGCTGGACCCGGTCGCCGGCGAGCGGCGCGGGGCACTCGGGGCCGCCGGAGAGCGACCGGGAGGCGGAGGCGGTCACGCCGCGCCTCCCGCCGGGGTGCGGAGGCGGCCGTAGTTGTAGTACGCCGCGCAGGCGCCCTCGGACGAGACCATCGGCGCGCCCAGCGGCCGCTCGGGCGTGCACAGCGTGCCGAACGCGGGACACTGGTGCGGCTTGAGCCGGCCCTGGAGCACCTCGCCGGCGTGGCACTCGGCCGGCTCTGCCACCGTCACGTCGGCCAGGCCGAACTTCCGCTCCGCGTCCCACGCGGCGAACTCCGGCCGGAGGGCCAGGCCGCTCCGCGGGATGGTGCCGATGCCGCGCCACTTCCGGTCGACCAGCTCGAAGACCCGCTCGACCTGGCGGCGCGCGGGCACCGTGCCGCTCCGGGTCACCGAGCGGACGTACTGGTTCTCCACCTCGTGGCGGCCCGCCTCCAGCTGGGCGATGCACATCGCCATCCCCTCGAGGATGTCCACCGGCTCGAACCCGGTGACCACGATGGGCACCCGGTAGGCCGCGGCGATCGGCTCGTACTCGGTCCAGCCCATCACGCTGCAGACGTGCCCCGCCGCGAGGAAGCCCTGCACCCGGTTGTCCGGGGAATCGAGGATCGCGGTCATCGCCGGGGGAACGGTCACGTGCGAGACCAGCACGCTGAAGTTGGGCACGCCGAGCTCGCGCGCCCGCCAGACGGCCATCGCGTTGGCCGGCGCGGTGGTCTCGAACCCCACGGCGAAGAAGACCACCTCGCGGTCCGGCTGCCGCCGCGCGAGCTCGAGCGCGTCGAGGGGCGAGTAGACCACCCGCACCGCCGCCCCGCGCGCCCGCAGCTGCTGCAGGTCGCACTCGCTCCCGGGCACCCGGAGCATGTCGCCGAACGAGGTGAAGAGCACCTCGGGGCGCGCGGCGATCGCCAGGGCCTTGTCGATCTGCTCGAGCGGCGTGACGCACACCGGGCAGCCCGGCCCGTGGATCATCTCGACCGCGTCGCCGAGCAGCTCGTCGAGGCCCTGGCGCACGATGGTGTGGGTCTGGCCGCCGCAGACCTCCATCAGGGTCCAGCGCCGCGACGCAGTGCGGTGGATCCGCTCCACCAGCGCGCGGGCCACCGCCGGATCCCGGTACTCCTCGAGGTACCTCACGGCGCGCCTCCCTGCTCGAAGGGCCGCAGGCTCGCGTCGGCGGTCTCGCGCATCCAGTCGAGCTCCTCCAGCTGGCTCATCGCCCGGAGCGACTCGAAGGTGCGCCGCGCCTCCTCCTCGTCCACCCGGGAGATCGCGAAGCCGACGTGGACCACGACGTAGTCCCCCGGCTTCACCTGGTCCGCCACATAGGCGAGGCAGACGTCCCGGCGCACGCCGCCGAAGTCCACCTCCCCCATCGCGAGGCCGGCCTCGTCCCGCAGGTCGAGAATGCGGCCGGGAATGCCCAGGCACATGATCCCGCTCCTTTCGCTCAGGTCAGCCCGGCGTCGAGCCGTGCTGCCGCCACCGCCGCCTGGCCGTAGCTCACCGCCCCGTCATTCGGGCCGAGCCGCCCGGGCCGGAGGGGCTGGAGGCCCCGCGCCCGGAGCTCGCGCTCCACCGTCACGAGCAGCCGGGCATTCTGGAAGACCCCGCCGCCGAGCGCCACCGCGTCCAGCCTGGCCGCCCGGGCGGCCCGCGCGGCGGCCTCCGCCGCCCCGCGCGCGACGGCATCGTGGAAGGCCGCGGCGAGCGCGCGCCGGTCACGGCCGGCGCGCACCTGCTCACCCAGCGCCACGAGGAGCGGCAACGGGTCCAGGACCAGGATCCCCGCCTCCTCGGTCACCGGGAACGGCAGCGCCGGTCCCGCCGCGCTGCCGGCCAGCGCCTCGAGCTCCATCGCGGCCTGGCCCTCGTACCGGGAGCGGAGCCGGAGACCCAGCACGGCGGCGGCCGCGTCGAACAGCCGGCCGGCGGAGGAGTGCCGGGGGCTGTTGAGGCGGCGCTCGACCTGCCGGATGGCCACGTCCCGCTCCTCCTCGGCCACGCCGTCGAAGGCCCGGGCGAACGCCGCCGCGGCCGCGGGCTCGAGGCTGAGGTAGCCCAGGGCGGCGCGCCACGGCGCGCGGGCGGCGAGATCCCCGCCCGGGAGGGGTGCGGCCCGGAGGTGGCCGGCGCGGGAGAAGTCCACCAGGCCGCCCACCAGCACTTCGCCGCCCCAGACGGTGCCGTCCAGCCCGTGGCCGGTGCCGTCGAACGCGAGGCCCACGGCGGGGCCCGTGCGGCCGTGTTCGGCGAGGACCGCGGCCAGGTGCGCGTGGTGGTGCTGGACGGCCAGCACCGGCCCGAGACCGAGCTCCTCCGCCACCCGGGTGGAGAGGTACCCCGGATGGAGGTCGCGCGCCACCGCCCGGGGGACGATCCGGAAGACGGCGCAGAAGCGGTCGAGTGCCGCCCGGAAGTGGGCCAGGGCCTCGAGGCTCTCGAGGTCGCCGATGTGCTGGCTGGGCCAGGCCCGGTCGCCGGCCACCAGCGTGAAGGTGTTCTTGAGGTGCGGCCCGACCGCGACCAGCGGGACCGGACTGGCCACCGGCAGCGCGAGCGGCAGCGGCGCGTACCCGCGGGCCCGGCGGAGGAACACCGGTGCCGCCCCCGCCGGGCGGAGCACCGAATCGTCGTAGCGGGCCACGATCTCGCGGTCGTGGAGCAGGAAGCCGTCGGCGATGCCGCCCAAGCGGGCCCGCCCCTCCTCGATCCCGATGGCGATCGGCTCGTCGCTCCGGTTGCCGGAGGTCATCACCAGCGGCCGGCCCGCGGCGGCCAGGAGCAGCCGGTGGAGCGGCGTGTACGGGAGCATCACCCCGACCTCGGCCAGGCCCGGCGCCACCTCCGGCGCCAGGGCGGAGGGCCGGCGGAGCGGCAGCACCACGATCGGGCTCTCGGCGCCCTGGAGCAGCGCGGCGGCGGCCCCGTCCACCTCTGCCACCACGCGCGCGCCGGAGAGCCCCGCGACCATCACCGCGAGCGGCTTGGCCTCCCGGCCCTTCCGCGCGCGGAGGCGGGCCACGGCGGGGGTGGACGTCGCGTCCGCCGCGAGATGGAAGCCGCCCAGGCCGCGCACGGCGAGCACCCCGCCGGCCCGGAGCAGCGCCGCCGCGGCCTCGAGCGCCGCCTCGTACGCGTGACGGCCCGGACCGGGCGGGCGCCGGGGCTCACCCCCGGCCTCGTACCAGAGGGAGGGCCCGCACGCCGGGCAACTGTTGGTCTCGGAGTGGTGCCGGCGGTTGCCGGGCGTGCCGTACTCGCGGAGGCACTCGGGACACTGCCCGAACGCCCGCATCGAGGTGCGCTCCCGATCGTAGGGCATCGCCTCGATGACGGTCCAGCGGGGCCCGCAATCGGTGCACGTGTTGAACGGGTAGCGGTGCCGGCGGTCGGCGGGGTCGTCCAGCTCCGCCGCGCATCGTCGGCAGAGGGCCACGTCCGGCGGGACGGGCTGGCGGTCGTCGGGGTCGGCGGCGCTGGCCCGGATGACGAACTCCGCGAAGCCCTCGGCAGCCGCCCCCTCGCGCGCCAGGCGGTCCAGCCGCGCGAGCGGCGGCGCCTCGGCGGCGAGCGCGCCGGCGAAGGCCTCCAGCGCCCCGGGCTCGCCTTCAGCGTGGATCTCCACCGCGCCGGCGGTGTTGCGGACCCAGCCGCGGATGCCCTCGCGCAGCGCCAGCCGGTGCACGAATGGCCGGAAGCCGACCCCCTGGACCACCCCGGTGATCCGCAGGCGGACGGCCTCGGCGTGGGTGTCGGGGGCGAGGGCGGTGGGCATCGTCACCCCGAGGCGGCGGGGATTCCCGCCCCGGCCAGGCCGCGCAGGAAACCGAACCAGGCGTCGAGCCCCAGGCCGGTGTGGGCCGAGGTGCGGAAGAACCGCAGGCCGGGGTTCACCAGGCGCGCGTTCGCCTCCGCGAGGTCCGGATCGAAGGGCACGTGGGGGAGCAGGTCCACCTTGTTCAGCACGGCGTGGTGCGCGGTGCGGAACATCTTGGGGTACTTGAGCGGCTTGTCCTCCCCCTCGGTGACCGCGAAGAGCACCACGCGCGCCGCCTCGCCCAAGTCCCAGTTCGCCGGGCAGACCAGGTTGCCGACGTTCTCGATGAAGAGCAGGCGCGTCGCGGGCAGGTCGATCGCGTCCAGCGCCTCGAGCACCTGGCGGGCGTCGAGGTGGCAGGCCCCGCCCGTCACCACGGCCTGCACCAGGCGGGTGGTGTGCCGGGCCAGCCGGTCGGCGTCGTTCTGGGTCTGCACGTCGCCGGTGACCACGGCCATCGGGAGCTCGGCGTCGAGGGCGGCGAGGGTGCGCTCGAGGAGCAGCGTCTTTCCCGAGCCGGGAGAGGAGACCAGGTTGAGCGCCACCGTGCCGGCCGCGGCGAGGCGGGCGCGCACCTGCGCGGCGTACTCGTCGTTCCGGGCCATCAACCGCTCGCGCACCTCAATCGTCCGGACCGCCATCATCGAGCTCCAGGTAGTCGAGTCGCAGTTCCTCGCCGGGGGCGGCGACCAGGACCGGCCGGGCCCCGCGGAACGGGGGGATCCCGAGGAGGGTCTCCAGGCAGAAGGCCAGGTTGTCCCGCTCCACCCCCGCCCCGTCCCCCACGACCACCGCGACGGTGGTCACTCGCCCCAGCGCCTCGCGGCCCACCTCGCGTTCCGCGAGGCGGCACACTTCCAGGGCCAGGCTCATCTCGTGCATCAGGCCACCGCGCGCGGGCGGACGGCGTGGCCCCACGCCTCGAGCCGGGTGACGACCCGCGACGCCACCGCGTCCACCCCGGCCGCCACGACCGGGCTCAGCTCCGTGCCCCAGTCGCAGGCGAGCGGCTCGAGCCCGAGTGCGACCGCCTCGCCCGGCATCGTGCCCCGGAGGGTGGCGAGGGCGAAGACGTCGCGCAGATCCACCTGGTGGGGCGAGAGCCGGGTGGCGTAGCGGGTCGGGAGGTCCTCGCGCCCCAGTTCGACCGGGTCGCCCGGCTGGCCGCCCGCCGTGATCGCGTCGACCACGATGAGGCGCCGGGCGTCCTCGACCAGGGGGAGGAGGGTCATCCCCCAGATCCCGCCCTCGGCGAGCTCCACCTCCGGCGGGAGCGTCCAGCCCTCCCGAAGACGCCGGAGGACGGCGAGCCCCAGCCCGTCGTCCCCCATCGAGAGGTTGCCCGCGCCGAGGACGACCGTCCCGGCCCGCGCGCGCTCAGTCATCGACGAAGTGCACGTCCTTCGGCACGAAGCGCCCCCCGCTGATGATGGAGGAGATCGAGCCCTGGTGCTCCCAGACGTCGGCCCGCGCCGCGAGGTAGATGTGGACCGGCACGAAGATGACGAACACCCAGGTGAGCACGTGGTGGAGGAACCGCACCGTCTGGAGTCCGCCCAGGAGGGGCACGGCCCAGTTGAACGCGCGGTAGAAGAAGCCGCCCGGCTCCGACTGCCCGTACATGATGAACCCGGTGATCACCATCAGCACGGTGACCAGGTAGATCCCCGTGTAACTGAACTGCTGCAGCGGATTGTGCCCCAGGTAATGGGGCGCCCGCTCGGGCCGGATCATCAGGTAGAACCGGACCTGGTGGAACATGTTGGCGAAGTCGCGCGGGCGGAGGGGGAAGAGCGCCGTGAAGCGCTCGAACTTGTTGCCCGCCAGCAGCCAGTAGGCGCGCACGATGCCGGTGGCCACGAGGACGCCGGCGGCGGTGAAGTGGAGGAACCGCACCCACCCCATCAGGAACGAGCCGGAGGCCTCCCCGCGGCCGAGGAAGTACGGCCGGCCGATGTACAGGCCGGTGATGACGAGCACCAGGATCGAGAGGGCGGCCGCCCAGTGCATCAGCCGGAGCGGGGTGCCCCAGAGGTAGACCCAGCGGTACTCGCCCTCCGGCTGGGCCATCGGCTTCCCGCCGAGGAGCCGGCGGAAGGGCCGCACCGGGGAGGGCTCCGGCGGCGCGGGCCGGGGCGAGGTGGCGGTCATTGGGCCTTCGCCTCCATCACCTCCCGGCCGGTGGCATCGAGCACGTGCACGCCGCAGGCCATGCAGGGGTCGAAGGAGTGGACCGTGCGGAGGATCTCGAGCGGCTGGTCGTTACGCGCCAGGGGGTGGTTGTCGGTGAGCGCGGCCTCGTAGGCCCCCACCTGCCCCTGGGCGTCCCGGGGCGAGGCGTTCCACGTGGTCGGCACCACCGCCTGGTAGCGGCTGATCTTCCCGTCGGCGATCTGGACCCAGTGGCCGAGGGCACCCCGCGGGGCCTCGAGGAAGCCGTAGCCCTGCGCGGTGGCCGGCCAGGTGGCCGGCTCCCACTTCTCGCCGGCGAAGACCCGGGTGTCACCGTTCCGGATGCGGTCCACCAACTGGTCGTACCAGGCGGAGAGCTTCCGGGCGATGATCACGGTCTCGATCCCGCGGGCCGCGGTCCGACCCAGGGTGCTGAAGAGGGCCGGCGGGCCGACCTCGAGCCGGTCGAGCACCTCCTTGACCAGCGCCCGCACCTCGGCCTGGCCGGCGGCATAGCTCACCAGCGCGCGCGCCAGGGGGCCCACCTCCATTGCCATGCCGTCGTACCGCGGCGCCTTCATCCAGGTGTACTTGGCCGAGTCCTGCACGTACTCCCACGGGGTGGGCGGGCCGGCATACTTGGGGATGGTCTCGCCCTCCCACGGGTGGAGCCCGGCGGCGTCGCCCTGCGGGTACTCGTACCACGAGGTCGAGATGAACTCCTTCACCTTCTGCTGGTCGTACTCCAGGACGCGGTCGAGGTTCCTGCCCGTCACGATGCCGCGGGGGAAGACGAACCGGTCGGTGTCCGCGATGCCCGCCTCGGGGAAGTCGCCGCAGCAGAGGTAGTTGCCCAGCCCGCCTCCGATGGCCCCCCAGTCCTTGTAGAAGCCGGCGATCGCCACCAGGTCGGGCCAGTAGACCTGCTCCACGAAGGCCTGGGCCTGCCGGATGGTGCTCCAGATCTCGTTCAGCCGGACGGCGTTGATGGTGCCGGTGTCGTCCAGGTTGATCGCACACGCCATCCCGCCCACCAGGAAGTTCGGGTGCGGGTTCTTGCCGCCGAAGATGGTGTGGAGCTTCACCACGTGGCGCTGCCAGTCGAGCGCCTCCAGGTAGTGGCTCACGGCGAGCAGGTTCACCTCGGGCGGGAGCTTGTAGGCCGGATGGCCCCAGTAGCCGTTGGTGAAGATGCCGAGCTGGCCCGAGTCCACGAAGGCCTTCACCCGCCGCTGGACCTCGCGCAGGTGGGCCTCGTCATTGTTGGGCCAGGGGGAGATCGAGCGGCCGATCTTCGCCGCCGCCGCCGGATCGGCCTTGAGCGCGCTGACCACGTCCACCCAGTCGAGGGCGTGGAGGTGGTAGAAGTGCATCACGTGGTCGTGCACGTACTGCATGCCGTGCACCAGGTTCCGGATGACGTTCGCGTTGGGCGGGATCGTGATGCCGAGCGCGTCCTCCACCGCGCGGCACGACGCGATGGCGTGGACCGTGGTGCAGACGCCGCAGATCCGCTGGGCGAAGGCCCAGGCGTCGCGCGGGTCGCGCCCCTTGAGGACCAGTTCCAGGCCGCGGAACATCGTGGTCACGGCCCAGGCGTCCGCGATGCGCCCGTTCTCGGCCTGCACCTCGATCCGGAGGTGTCCCTCGATCCGGGTGATCGGGTCGACGACGACCTTAGTTCTGGCCACGGTCCCCTCCCTTCGGCTCGGCGCCGGCCTCGACCACGGGGAGCTCGCGCCGGCGCTGCCGGGCGAGGTGCACGCCCGTGGCCGCGGCGTGGGCGGCGACACCGCCGAGCGCGCCCACCGCCAGGGCCGCGCCGATCAGGTCCACCTTCGACTCGACCCCGAACCCGGCAATGTCCGGCAGCCGCCCGTAGAACGGGGTCATGGAGTCCCAGAAGTTGGGCTCGGTGCACCCGATGCAGGGGTGCCCCGCGCCGATGGGCCAGCTCGTGGACCCGTTCCACATGAAGATGGGGCACGGCGAGAACGTCGCCGGCCCCTTGCAGCCCACCTTGTAGAGGCACCAGCCCTTCTTCGCCGCCTCGTCGTCGAAGGCCTCCACGTACTGCCCGGCGTCAAAGTTGGCCCGCTTGGGGCACTGGTCGTGGATCCGCGCCCCGTAGGCGAACGTGGGCCGGAGCTGCGAATCCACCGCCGGGAGCCGGCCGAAGGTGAGGAAGTGGACGATCGTGGCCGTGACCACGTCGGCGATCGGGGGGCATCCCGCGATGACGGCCAGCGGCTTGTCCTTGACCAGCGAGGGGATGCCCACCGCGCCGGTCGGGTTGGGGCGGGCCGCCTGCACGCTGCCCCAGTGGGCGCAGGCGCCCAGCGCGATCACCGCCTTGGCGCCCGCTGCCGCCTCCTCCAGCACCTCCTTCGCGGTCCGCCCCGCGATGGTCAGGTAGATCCCGTCCTCCGCCAGCGGCACCGAGCCGGTGACCACCAGCAGGTACTCGCCCCGGTTCTGCTCCATCACGTCGTGCTTGGCCCGCTCGACCGCCTCCCCCGCCCCGGCCATCAGCGCCTCGCTGTAGTCCAGCGAGATCATGTCGAGCACCAGGTCGCCCACGGTGGGGGACCCCGAGCGGAGCACCGACTCCACGCAGCCGGTGCACTCCTGGAGCTCGAGCCAGATGACGCTCGGCCGCCGCATGGACTGAAGGGCATGGGCCACCCGCGGGGTCATCGCCGTGCCGAGCCCCAGGACGATGGAAAGATCCCGGCAGTAGGCGAGGAACTCCCGGCGGCCGACGCCGCGGGACTCCAGGTGTTCGCCGAGGGTCTGGCCTTCGACCCAGGGGTGCGTCGTGGGGGAGAACATCGGGGCACCTCCCGGAGAGTTCCGCTGTGGGGCGGTCGGACGGGCGGGCGGCGAGGCCTACGGTGCACCCCACCGGCGCCGGGCGCAAGCGGTTGGGACAAGCTGGGGACGGGCGGATGAAGGGCCCTTGAAACTCCGGTGAACCACGGAGGCCGCCCGAGGCCGAACCTGAAGGCCGTCTAAGGGTTGCGTGAGAGCTCGGACAAGACTGTAACGAGGTGCCCGTACTGCCCCGGAGGACTATTGCCGGACGAACCCGGATGCGGTACATAGGATCGCGTTACCCCCAAACCACTCGCCCCCGCGAGGGTACCATGTCCGTCGTTCGTCGGCGCTTCCCGCTGTCCCTGCTCGGCCTCGTGGCCGCCCTCGGCCTCCTCGGCGCGTGCACGGACGAAGAGATCGTCTATCGCGACCGCGAGCCCTTCAACCCGCCGCCGGACGAGGCCAGCGGGTTCCTGGGCTACTACACCGCGGACGAGCAGTTGACCACCTGCGGGAACTGCCACGTGGGCACCCACGCCCAGTGGCGGGACGAATCGGGGCACAGCGGCGCCTGGGAGGCCCTCGCCGCGATCGGACAGGACGGGAACACCGCCTGCTTCGCCTGCCACGGGGTCAGCGAGTACGGGAATGCCGCCTCCGCCGCCGCTGGCATCTCGGTGGTGAACGACCCCGCCTACCACGACGTCCAGTGCGAGAATTGCCACGGGCAGGGGTTTGACCACGTGCAGCTGCCCGACGACCAGTCCACCTGGCCGATCCCGCGGGCCGACGTGACCGTGGACCCGGGCACGGGCCGCGTGCTCGACACCGACGCGAGCTGCGCCGCCTGCCACGGCTCCTCGCACGGGCCGCGGTCGCTGGCCGGCGACTGGCTGCTCTCCGGCCACGCCGCGATCAACGCCTCCCCCGCCAGCAACCCCTCGTGCCGGGGCTGCCACGAGGGCAAGGCGATCATGCTGCGCTTCTCCGGGCAGACCTCGAACTACGTCGAGCGCGATTCGCTCACGGGCCAGTACCAGTACCTCTCCATCACCTGCACCTCGTGCCACGACCCGCACGGGAGCCCGTATCCCAAGATGCTGCGGGCGCCGATCGACGTGGCCGACCTGCAGACCAACCTGTGCATGAGCTGCCACAACCGGGGCACCGAGCCGGCGGCCAGCTTCAGCAACGGTGATCGCGGCGCCCACGCCTCCCAGGGCCCGATCCTGATCGGGACCGGGGCGGGCTACACCCCGGCCGGCTTCGCCTTCGACACCGTCCAGGCCTACGGCACGCACGCCTCGGGGGCCAATCCCCGGCTCTGCGCCGGCTGCCACGTGAACTCGTTCGAGGCCGTGGACGACGATGGGGTGGAGGTCGAGTACAGCGGCCACGAGTTCCTGCCGATCCCGTGCGTGGACGCCGGGGGCGCCATCTCCGACGTCCAGGACTGCGGCTACGGCGTGACGGAACGGAGCTGGGCCGCGTGCACCGCCGCCGGCTGCCACGGCGACGCGACGGTGGCCTCCACCGCGTTCACCAACCAGCGGCTCACGGTGCAGAACCTGGTGGACATCATCTGGGTCAACAACGACGGCGTCGGCCCCGGCGGCCGGCCGATCGTGAGCGCCGGCGACGGCGGGTACCTGGCCGACATCCTGGCCACCGACCCGACCCAGTTCAGAAAGGAAGCGGGCACCGACATCGACCCGTACGTCCTCACGCCGGCCGAGGGAGCGATCTTCAACGCGCAGATGCTGGCCGAGGACCTCTACGACCACCAGGACGGGTCGAAGGGCATCCACAATCCCTTCTACTACGAGGCCCTGCTCGCCGCCACCATCGCGGAACTCGAGGACACCTATCCGTTCCTCGCGGTCCGCACCGACCCGGCCATCCGGCAGCTGATCGACCGGGCCCTGAGCCGGCCGGGGGTGACCTACGTGCGACGGTCGGGCCGCGTGGCCACCCGCTGACGGGAGGCGGAGGCGCCCGCCGTGACGCTTCCCCTCCTTCCGGCCCCGGCCGCGGCGGGGTGCCCCCCGGGCGGGGCGCGTCAGGGCTCGGTGCGCGGGGGGCGGCCGCCCCGGGGGGGCCCCGCGGCCCCC
>JAICEH010000010.1 GCA_025924275.1 Gemmatimonadales bacterium
GAGGGCGAGGGCCCCCCACGCCGCCCGGGCATCGCTCACGGCTCGCCATCCTCCCAGCCCGCGGACTCCGCCGCCGCCGCCTCGGGCGCGTCCCGGAGCGCCGACACGTGGGTCCAGAGCGCGTCGGTGAATTCCTCCAGCCCTTCGTGCGCGGCGCTCGAGATCACGAACCGGCCGAGCGCAGCCGGCGCGGCAATGCGCGGCAGCTCGGCATCCTGCGGGAGGAGGTCCCGCTTGGTCTGCACCACGACGTGGGGCTTCTCCGCGAGGGCGGGGCTGTAGGCGGCCACCTCGTGCCGCAGCTGGTCGTAGACCGCCTGCGGATCCGGTGCGTCCAGGGGCACGAGGAACGCGAGCAGGCGGGTGCGCTCGACGTGCTGGAGGAACCGGAGCCCGAGCCCACGACCCGCGTGGGCCCCCTCGATGATGCCGGGGATGTCCGCCACGACGAAGGAGCGGCGGCCCGAGAGGCCGACGACCCCGAGGTTGGGCTCGAGGGTCGTGAACGGGTAGTCGGCGATCTTCGGCCGGGCCGCGCTGATCACCGAGAGGAGCGTACTCTTGCCGGCGTTCGGCTCCCCGACCAGCCCGACGTCGGCGATGAGCTTGAGTACCAGCTCGAGCCGACGAGCCTGCCCCTCGCCACCCGGCTCCCACTCCCGCGGGGCCTGGTGAGTGCTGGAGGCGAACCGGGCATTGCCGCGCCCGCCCCGCCCACCGCGAGCCACGAGGAGCGTGTCCCCGTCCTGGAGGACCTCGCCGAGGAGGGCGCCGTGCGCCGCATCGCGGACCTCGGTGCCGCACGGGACCGGCAGGTAGAGGTCGTCGGCGCTCCGCCCCGTCTGGGTCTTGCCCTTGCCGTGACCGCCCCGGTCCGCCTTCCAGGTGGTGGCGTACCGGTAGTCGAGCAGGGTCGCGAGGTTCCGGTCCGCCCGCACGAAGACGCTCCCACCGCGGCCACCGTCCCCGCCGTCGGGCCCCCCCTTGGGCTGGTACTTGAACCGCGCGAAGGAACAGGCGCCGGCCCCGCCGGCGCCCGCCTCCACCGAGACCACCACCCGATCGACGAACATCAATCCCCCGGGATCCAGGCCTCCCGCACGGCGCGCCAGAGCTCCTTCACCCGCTTCCATGCGTCGAAGGAAAGCATCGGGTTCATCACCGCGAGGACTGCCTCCACCTGGCCGAAGCTCGCCCCGGCATTGAGCGCGCCCCGCATGTGGGAGTGCAGCTGCCGCGGCGTCTCCAGCACGCCCGCCTGGGCGACGATGCACAGCTCCCGGCGCAGCAGGTCGAGCCCCGGCCGGGCGATGGTCCGGCCGTATCCCTCGACGACCATCCAGGCATCGAGCGCCGGATGCAGCTGCCGGACGTTGTTGCGCAGCTTGCGGTAGTTGTCCCCGTAGATGATGCCGCAGGTCTCCTCCCCGCGGCGGGTCCACTCCGGGGCCCGGTCGTAGTCGGTGTCGGGGTCGGCCTCGGGCCCGTCGGTCCCCGTGGCCTTCCGCCACAGCGCGAAGGCCACCAGCGTCCTCGGGTAGCCCACGAACAGCAGCGACTGCAGCAGCATCTCGTCCACCCAGACCGGCGGCACGCCGGCGGAGCGCGCATCCTCCAGACGCTCGCGCAGCTCGGGCTCGTAGCCCTGCACCACGGCGGCCGCGAGCCGGACCAGCTCCAGGGTGTGGGCGTCGAGCCCGGCGGTCTTCTTCATCAGTCTGTCTCCGGAACCGGGACCGGGAGGGGCCCGCGGTTCGCTGGGCTAGGCCGAAAACTGCACGGCCCCGGCGGCGCTCACCTCGCCCGTGGGCTCCGACCGGGTGTTGTGGATGGGATTGCGCCCGAATCGCTCGAGCACCGGAGCGGCTTCCTCGGCTCCGGCGTAGGGCGCCACGCGCAGCAGGGCCCCGAGCACTGCGGCGAGGGCCACCGGAGCCGAGCGCATGTCGCCGTCCTCGACCTTGACCGCGATGCCCAGCCCCGCGGGCACGACGCAGGCCCCGTAGACCCCTTCCGCCCCCACCTTGGCGAGGATCCGGCCGCCGGTCGCACGGATGAGTTCGGTGTCGAACCGCCCCGTCCCGGCGACCAGTTGGGGATGCGCGCCCATCGCCGCCCGGAGCCGAGCGGCCGGTTCCCCGCCGTCCCCGGCCAGGCGGGCATACGCGAGGGCCATCGCGCGGAGCGGGAGGCCGAAGCAGGTCGCGGTGCATCCGTCGACCGCGAGGACGACGGACGCGGCGGGAACGCCGGTCCAGCGCTCCACCTCGACGAGGATGCGGTCCTGGACCGGATGCCCGGCGCGCTCGTACCCCGCGACCGGCCATCCGTGGTGCCGCGCCAGCGCCAGCATCCCGGCATGCTTCCCCGAGCAGTTGCTCCAGCGCGGCGACATCGGCGTGCCGCGCCGGAGGACCTCCTCGGCCACCGCCTGCCCCAGCGGCGGGTGCGGGCCGCACGCCAGGTCCGACTCGCTGCAGCCGATGCGCTCGAGCATCCGCCGCGCCACCGCGAGATGCACCGGCTCGCTCGAGTGCGAGGCGCAGGCGAGGGCCAGCTCCTCGGACCCGAGCCCGAAGCGATCGGCGGCTCCGTCGGCGAGGAGCGGGAGGGCCTGGAACGGCTTGGCGGACGAGCGCCAGAATGTCACGAGGTCCGGGTCGCCAACGCTGGCCACCAGCCGCCCGTCGGCGCCCACCACCGCGGCCGACACCCGGTGGACCGACTCCACCAGGGACCCGCGGGTGCTCTCGATCCGGAGGGCGTGCATCGCGGAGCAAGATACACGATGGCCGTCGCAGCGGTCACGTTGACCCTGACGCCCCTGCCGTTAGGTTCTCCCGCCAATGCGCCGCCCCATGCCCCTGGCCCTGGCATCCGCGCTCGCCGCCGGGCCGGCTGCCGCACAAGCCTCCCCGTACGTCGCGCTGGACGATCCGAGGCTTCCCCTCTTCGAGCACCTCGTGGAGCGGGGGGAGGTGGACGATCCGTCCCCGATGGTCCGGCCCTTCCGCCGGCGCGACGCGGTGGAGGCGCTCGCCGCGGCCGCGGCGGCCCGCCGCGGCGACACCGCGCTGGTCCGGCGGCTGCTGGCGGAGTGGACCGACCCCGCGGCCAAGGCCTGGGGCGAGGTTGCGGGAAGTGCGGGTCTGCAGTCGTACACCGCCGCGGGCCGCGATCCCTGGCGGCCGGAGGGAGCGGGCGGCACGCGGCCCTACTTCGAGGCCGCGGCGGGCGGGGCCTTCGACAAGGTCGTGGCCCGGACCCGCCTCGCCGTCGAGCCCCGGCTCTCGGTCGACCCGGACTGGCCCGGCCGCCGCGACCTCGAGGTCGTCGGCCGGGTGATCGAGGCGTACGGCAGCGCGCAGTTCACCTACGGCAGCGTCTTCTTCGGCCAGCTCGACCGCCAGTGGGGGCCGCGCGGCGAACCCGGGGCGGCGACCAGCGGATTCCGCTACCCGCGCGCCGACTTCGGGATCGAGCTGGGCACCCGGGGCATCCGCCTGCGGAGCTTCTGGACCGACCTGCGGGACGAGGCCGACTCGACCGGGGCCACGATCCACCGCTACTTCGCGGCACACCGCCTGGACGTCCGCCTCTCCGGGCGGCTCACCGTCGGCCTCTGGGAGACGGTGCTGATCGCCGGGGCTGACCGCGAGTTCGAATCGATCTACCGCAACCCCTTCTCCCTGTCGCTGCTCGCCAACACCTACGGCCTGGGGGGCGAGGGGAACGTCATGGTCGGAGGGGACGTGACCTGGCGCGCCTTCGGATCCACCACGCTCCGGGCGGAACTCGCCGTGGACGACATCAACTACAACGAACGCGACGATCCCGACCGGGCCCCGGACCGCCTAGGCCTTGCCCTCGGGGCCGGCGGGCCCCTCGGCGCCAAGCTCTCCTGGTCGGCACTCTACGCCCTGGCCACCAGTACGGCCTTCCGGGCGGCGGACCCCTCCGAGAGCTTCATCGACGCCGGCGTCGGCGTCGGCCGGACCGCCACCGACTACGACCGCCTGGAGGTCCGGCTCGGGATCCCGCTCGCCGGCGCCTGGCTCCTGCAGCCCGAGGCCTCGCTGCTGCGCCAGGGCGAGGGCCGACTCACCGATCCCTATCCCCCGCCGGGGGAGCGCGGCACCACGCCGCAGCTCTTCATCGGCACGGTGGAGCGCACCTGGGCGCTGGGCGCCCGGCTCGACGGACGCGCCGGTCCGCTCGCCCTCGCGGCGCGGGCCGGGTATCATCTCGTGGACGACGCCGATCACGTGTCGGGCGACACCGACCACCGCTTCGAAGGCCGGCTGCAGGCCACGCTTCGCCTCGGCCGCCGGGGAGTCCTGCCGTGAGCCCTCCGCACACGCCGCCATCCCGCGACCGGGTCCTCCGCCTGCTGGAGAAGATGCGGGGCGTGCGCGTGGTCGTGCTGGGCGACGCGATGCTCGACCGCTACCTCCTCGGCGACACCGACCGGCTCTCGCCCGAGGCGCCGGTGCCGGTCGTCACCGTGAAGGAGACACGGGCCGCGCTGGGCGGGGCCGCGAACGTGGCGGCCAACGTGGTGGCGATCGGGGCGCGCTGCCACCTGGTGGCAACCGCCGGCGACGACCTCCACGGCCGCGCGTTCCGCGAGGCACTCGGCGCCGCCGGGCTGGACGACCGCACCATCGTGACCGTGCCCGGCCGGCCCACCACGACCAAGACCCGGGTGATGGCACGCGGGCAACAGGTGGTGCGGATCGACGAGGAAGTGGACGCGCCGCTCGAGCCCGGTACGCTCGAGCGGGTCACGACCCTGCTGCACGAGGCCCTGGCCGACGCCGACGCGCTCCTGCTCGAGGACTACAACAAGGGACTGCTCGCCGCTCCGCTCATCACCGCCGCCGTCGCCGCCGCCCTGCGGCGCGGCGTGCCGGTGGTGGTGGACCCGAAGTACCGCCACTTCTTCGAGTACGCCGGGGCCACGGTGTTCAAGCCCAACCGCCGCGAGCTCGAGGCGGCCCTGGGCGCGGCGGTGGACCTCGAGCACCGGGACGCGCTGCCGCAGGCGCTCGAGCGGCTCAAGGTCGACAACCTGCTGCTGACCCTGGGCGCCGACGGCATGGTGCTGGTGACGAAAGCGCGGGAGATCATCCACCTCCCGAGCATCGCGCGCGAGGTGTACGACGTCTCGGGCGCCGGGGACACCGTCACCGCCTGGGTGGGCGCGGCACTCGCCGCGGGCGCCACGCTCCTCGAGGCCGCCACCTTGGCGAACTACGCCGCCGGGATCGAGGTCGGAAAGGCCGGGGTGGCCACGGTGACGCCGGAGGAACTGCTGGCGGTGCACGAGGAGCGGTTCGACCAGGTCGGGATGCTGCGGCGCGGGGGGATGTTGTAGGGGAGCGCGGAGCGGGGAGCGGGGGACCGCGCCGCAGGCTGTCGCCGTGCCACCAACCCTACCGAATCCGCCCCTTCCCCGTTACTCTCTTCCCTCCCCGGGCGATTAGCTCAGCTGGTTAGAGCGCGCGCCTCACATGCGCGAGGTCGGGGGTTCAAGTCCCTCATCGCCCATGCGCGAAGCCCCCGCCGGCCGTCGGCGGGGGCTTCCTCTCGTCGGGGACCTCGTCCCCCGGCTCCGCCGCCTCGAGCCAGGCCGCGATCTCCTCCCAGACCACTGGCGCCACGCCGGGCCGCAGGAACTCGAAGTGACCCAGCCGGCGCACCCCGAGCTGCCCCGGCGACAGGTGCCGCCGCACCACTCGCCCGCCGAATTCGGCGTGCAGGACGTCCACCGCACGTCGGGGCGCGATCGGGTCGTCGTCGAAACTGAACCCCAGCACCGGCGCCACCAGCCGTTGATGCCCCTCCCAGCCGTCGTGGTACCCGGGCCGGCGGCACCATCCGGCCCACTCGAGCGCGACCCCGCGGGGCAGGTCTTCCCCGAAGCCGAGCCGTCGCGACGGGAAATACCCGAGCGCGCGGGTGACGCCGGGCATCAGGACGTACCAGAGCCCGTAGAGGGGAAGGCGGAGCCGGAGCGGCCAGTGGCCCAGGTAGCCGGATTGCGCCGCGAGCGTCACGATCGAACCGGCCGCCGAGGCCCCCGGCACGAAGCCCAGCGCCTGCCCGCCGAAGCTGTGCCCGATCAGGTGGAGCGGCAGCCCCGGATGTGCCGCCCGCGCCCACTGCACCACGCCTTCGAAGTCCTTCTCCGCCCAGTCGTGCATCGTCGCCGCGAAACCGCGCAGCGATGCGGGTCGGCTCTCCCCCGTGCCGCGCCAGTCCCAGGTGACGACCGCCGCTCCCCGCTCGGCGAGGAAGGTCGCCAGGGCACGATAGATGCCTCGCCTCACCCCGGTGGCGGGGGCCACGACCACGATCCTCGTCGCCCGGGCGGCGGCCGGCGTGAATTCGGAAGCGGCCAGCTGGAATCCGTCGGTGGCGGGGAGCAGAAACGACCGGTCCCTCGCGGCGTCGAGGCTCGAAGTCGGCATGCCCGCACCCGGTCAGGTGACCGGCCGGCTGGTTTCCACCGGCTCACCCGCCCCCTGGCACCCCGAACCGACGGCAGGCGGAGTGAGGGCCGGCGCCCCGGGGCTCGGGGGCGTGGTGGCGGAGTACCCCGCCGCGACGATGGCCGCCGCGAACTGGAGTTCGACCGCCAGGGCCGGATCGTAGTCGATCCAGGCCCGCTCCGCGGCTCGATCGACCCGGACCGAGCGGAATCCCGGCAGGGGGGCCAGGGCGGCTTCGACCCTGGCCTCGCAGGACGCGCAGGCCATTCCCCGCACCTGCAGGGTGAGTGTCGAGATTCTGCCAGAGAATGAAGACATCGGGGACTCCGGGTGCAGGTCGTGGGGCCAGGAAGCGACTAACATATATACCCCCCTCCCCTATGTCAACCATCTCGCTTCTCGCCCTTCCTGGACCCCATGCGTCCTTTTTCGTCCTCCGACGTCCTTGACGACGGTGCCGCCGGACGGCGCCATCACATTCCACCAAGGAGGAACCCATGTCCCGTCACGAGGATGTCCCCTGTTGCACCGGCACCGCCAAGCCCGGGTGCTGCCCGCCGGCCACGCCGGAGCCCTGCTGCGGCGACGAGCAGGACTGCGGCTGCCGTTGAGTCCATCCATGGCTCCCTGCCGGGGTTGCCCCCCGGCTGGGAGCCGGTATGCTCCACTCGATGGACACCACCCCGCCTCCGGACGCCCAGGCGCTCCCCTCCGCCCCGCCCTGGGGTCTGTTCCGCGCACGACTGCTGGGCTGGTTGCGGCCCCGGCTGGATGATCCAGCCGATGCCGAGGACCTCGTCCAGGAGGTCCTTGGCCGGGCGGCGATCCGGCTGTCCGAGCTCCAGAGTGGGGAGCGCCTGCTCCCCTGGCTCTTCCGGATCGCCAGGAATGCCCTGGTCGACCATTACCGCTCCCGCGGCCGCCGCGGCCGGGCGGTGGCGCTCGAGGACCTGCCGGCATCCCAGGAGCCCGGAGCCCCCGTTGCGAGCGCGGCCGGCGAGGCCAGGGCCGAGCTGGCCTCCTGTCTCGAGCCGATGGTGGCCGCCCTGCCCCATCCGTACCGCGAAGCCATTCGCCGGGTGGACCTTGGGGGGGAGCGCCAGGTGGATGTGGCCGGCGACCTGGGTCTGGGCATCTCCACACTCAAGAGCCGCGTGCAACGCGGCCGTCGCCTGCTGCATCGTGCCTTCACCGACTGCTGCGAGCTCGAGCGGGACAGGATGGGCTCCGTGGTGGGGTACGAACGCCGGGGCGGCACGGCCTGCGTCCCGCAGCTCCCGGCCGGTGTGCCCAGTCACAACTGCGGCCCAATCGGGGGGTTAGACTCGGCAGGCTGGCACTCCTCAAGTTGACCGGATCCAAGTTCGTGGGGTATTTAGCAGTAGATGAAGAAGCCCCCCTACCCCGCCCTGGTGAAACCGGACGCCGTCGTCCTCCTCCCTCCCGAGGAGTCGGAGGAGCGCGACCCGCGTGGGCTCTGGCCCGAGACCCGGCGCCGGCCTCCGTGGGTGTCGTTCGCGGTCACCGCCGGCATCTTCGTGGCCGGGCTGGGGATCGGCCTTCGCCTCGCGGCCCGCGGGGCCCAGTCGGAGCCGGTGGCGTCGGTCGCGGCCGACGGGATCGCCGAGGCCAGTCCCGCGGCACCTGCCGGCGACGCCGACGTGGGAGGGATGGACGCCGCGGAGGTGCCGCCCCCGGAGCTCGACTCGCCAACCCCCGTCCCCGAGTCCGAGGCCTCGTCCCCACCGCGGCGGCCCCCCGAACCGACTGCCTCTGCGCCCACCCCCACCGTCGTCCGCGGCGGGGCCACCACCCCCCGGGACCGTCCGCCAGTCGAGCGACGCCAGGAAGTGGCCGCCGCGATTCCTCCCGCCTCTGAGCCGGCAGCGGACACCTCGGCACTGGAGCTCGCCCCGGCGCCGGTCGGGCGCACGCTGATTCCGCCTGCCGAGGCGTCCGAGGCGCCCGTCCGCTCGCCGCTCGCGCTCGAGCCGCCGGCGCGCGACCCCGCTGCGGTGGAGCAGGACGCCCGCCTCGCCCTCTCCCGGGGGGCCGAGCGATTCGCCGCTGCGGTCGGCCTGGTGCGCACCGGCTCGACCGGCGCCCTCTCGGCCCAGGTGCTCGCCTCGGACAACGCGGCCCGCGCGCTGCTCCAGTTCGTCCAGAACTCCAAGCCGACCGCGAGCGTGGCCGGGCTCGGGCCCGTCACCGTCCGCGACGGGACGGCCCAGGCGGATGCGACGGTGCAGCTCGAATGGCGGGGGGACTTCGGCGTGACCCGCCGGGGGCAGGTGCGCGTCCGGCTCCTCGCCCGGGAGGGCGACGGCGAGTGGCGCGTATCGGGCGCCCAGCCGCTCGACGGCGCGCCCCGCTGATCCGACCGACCGACGATCCCGTGACCCACCGGACCCCCGCCGTGCTCGTGGCTCTCGCCCTCGCCGCCGCTCCCGCCGCCGCCCAGTCGCTGCAGCAGTGGTCGCTGCAGGCCTCGGCCGCGATCATCGCCCCGGTCTCCGTGCCGGAGGGGCTCGAGTCGGACATCGGCCTCGGGTTCGATGCCCAGGTGCGGTACACCTTCAGCCGATGGTCGCTCGGCGCCGGCTACCAGCGGAGCGACGTCTACAGCGCGAGCGCCTCCGACCTCAGCATCGCCCTCTCGCTCGGGTTCCTCGAACCGCGCTACGTGGCGTTCGCCAGCGGCGACGTGGCGGGGTACCTGGCCGGGCGGGCCGGTGCCGGCCGGCTGGTCTGCAGCCGGGACCGGTGCGACGACGACTGGCACGTGGTCCTCGGGGGCGGTGGAGGCCTCCTGTACAAGCTGAGCGACCGGCTCAGCCTCGACCTCGGGGGGCAGTACTTCGTGGTGACCGACGCCTCGAGTTCCGACTATGCCACCGCGCGGCTGGGCCTTGGCGTCGGCCTCTAGCCTCCGGGCGCTCCTCGGCGCGTTCGCGCTGGCGGGCCTGGCCTGCGGCGGCGACGACCCGTGCGACTCGGTCGCGGGCCCCGCGGTGGTCGCCCAGGTGGACCTCTCCCCCGACGACCCCGGCGTGCCGCTCGGGACGACCCTCCAGCTGCAGGCGGTCCCCCGCTCGGCCTGCGGCAACCCCGTCGAGGACGCCCAGGTGGCGTGGACCACGAGCGCCCCGGGAGTGGCCAGCGTGACGGCCTCCGGGATGGTCACGGGCGAGGGGATCGGCACCGCGGACATCACGGCCACCTCCGAGGGCGTCTCCTCGAGCGTCACCGTCACGGTGCGGGCGCCCGACGTGGTGACCGTCGAGGTCGCCCCGGACCAGGCGACGATCACGGTGGGGGAGACCCTCGCCCTCACGGCGACGGCGCGGGACGCGGATGGCGACGTACTGACCGGCCGGACGGTGACCTGGTCCAGTGACGACGAAACCGTGGCCTCCGTGACGGGGGCCGGCGTGGTCGAGGGCGAGTCGCCCGGCGGCCCGGTCACCATCACCGCCACGATCGAAGGCGTGTCGGGCACGGCGGCGATCGCGGTCCGGCCGGGACCGCCGGTGCGCCTCGCGTTCCGGGTGCAGCCGTCGGATGTCGAGGCCGGGGAGGGGATCTCGCCGGCCGTCGAGGTGGTGCTCCTGGACGCGGCCGGCAACCAGACTGCGGACGAGCGCGCCGTCACGATCACCCTGGCGGAGAACCCGGGCGGCGCCTCGCTGGACGGCACCACCACGCGCGATGCGGACAACGGCGTGGCCACCTTTGCGAACCTGCGGCTCAACCGGCCCGGCAACGGGTACCGGCTGGGGGCGAGTGCCGAGGGACTGACGGGTGCGACCAGCGACGCCTTCGCGGTGACCGCCGGCGCGGTCGCCAGTCTCGAATTCACCGTGCAGCCGGTGGACGGGACGGCGGGGCTCCCCCTCGCGCCCGTGGTCGTGACGCTCCGGGACTCCGAGGGGAACGTGGCGGTCGGGGCGACCGCGCCAGTGACCGTGTCGCTTGGCACCAACCCGACGGATGCCCCGCTTCAGGGCACGCTGACGGTGGCGCCGGTGGCCGGTGTCGCGACCTTCGCGGACCTGCGGGTGGACGTGGCGGCCGCCGGCTATCGCTTGAACGCGACGGTCGCGGGCATCGAGCCGGAGCCCAGCGCCTCCTTCACGATCCGGCCCGGCACCCCGGTCAAGCTGCGCTTCATCAGCCCGACGCCGAACCCCCGCGAGGATCGCGACATCGAACCCCCCGTGCAGGTGGCGGTCTCGGACGCGTGGGACAACACGGTGCCCGTCGGGGGCACGCCGGTCTCGATCTCGCTCGGGGAGAATCCGGTCGACGCGAACCTGGCGGGGACCACGACCCGCTTCACGGTGGCGGGCGTCGCCACGTTCAGCAACCTCGAGATCACCCGGAGTGGCTCCGGCTTCACCCTCCGCGCCACCTCGTTCCCCCTCGCCTCGGCCGAGACCGAGCCGTTCACCGTCCGGAACTAGCGGCGGGCGCCGGGCGCTGCGCCAGGACGGCGCAGTGGGCGCCGCGCACCAGCTTGTCCGCCACGCTCCCCACCATCACCCCCCGGGCGCCCTGGACACCGTGCGTCGCGATGGCGATCAGGTCCGCGTCGATGGCCTCCGCCACGTCGAGGATGGTGCCCGCCACGCTCCCACCCAGTTCGATCCGGCCCCGCACCACGGCGTGCCCGCGCCCCCGCAGCTCCGCGGCCACCGCCGAGACATAGACCTCCCGCTCCGCGAGCTCCCGTGCGGTGAGCTCCTCGTACATCCCCGTCACCACCCCGAAGTCGGCCTCGAAACCCATCACCGGCCGTGCGGCCACCACCGAGAGCACGGTGAACTCCGGCTGCATCCCATCCGTGACCCGCTCGGCCGTGGCGATGGCCTGTTCCGAGAACCCGGTCTGGTCCACGGGGAGGAGGACCCGGCGGTAGCCCACGGCCGGCTCGGGTTCGGGCCCCGGACGGACGAGCAGGAGGGGCACCGTGAGCCGGTGGAGGAGCCCGTGGGCCACCCCCCCGAGGAACAGCCGGCCGACGGCACCCCGGCCGTGGGTCGTCATCGCGACGAGGTCGGCCCGCTCGGCCTCCGCCAGGGCGGCGATCGCCTCGACCGGCGGGCCATCCAGCACTGCCGTCCGGACCGCCGGGGCGCCCAGCCCGTTGGCGTGCCTCGCCTGGGTCCGGAGGTAGTGCCCGGCCGACTCGCGGAGGACCGGCGTTGGAGGGACGAGCGGAGCGTCCCTGGGGTCGATCGCGGCACGCGCCGACGCCAGGTCGAGCGACTGGACCAGGAGGAGCTCGGCCCCGTGGAGGGCCGCGAGCGCAGCGGCGCGCGGCAGGGCCTGCTCGGCATAGGGCGAGCCGTCGAGCGGCACGAGGATGCGGGCGATCGCGGACACGAGGCACCTCCGGGGGGACTCTCCGAGAGGGTATCTAGGGCCCGCGGCTGAAGCCAGCGTGAATCGTGGGACATACCCCATTCACCATCGATTCACCCGTCGATGGGTAGGCTTGCTCCGACCCCCGGGGGCATGCCGCCCCCGGTTGCGGAGCCGGCGATGCATCGGATCCTCCCGTGGCTCTCCCTGCTGCTGCTGCTGCCCGCTGCCCAGCCGGCCGCGGCCATCCCGGTGTTCGCGCGGCGGTACCGCCTGTCGTGCTCCACGTGCCACCATCCGGTGCCGGCGCTCAACGAGTTCGGGGAGGCCTTCGCCGGCAACGGGTTCCGCATCGTCCCCGGCGAGCCCGCGCGCGACACGATGGACACCGGCGACGAGCTGCTCGACCTCCAGGGCGGGCTCCCGCTGGCCGTGCGCCTCGACCTCTACGTGCAGGCCTACGCCGGTACCGACGCCGCCGTCGACTTCGAGACCCCCTACACGCTCAAGCTCCTGTCGAGCGCGCCGCTCTCGCGGTCCATCTCGTACTACTTCTACGGCTTCCTCGCGGAGCGCGGCGAGGTGGCCGGCATCGAGGACGCCTACCTCTACTGGAACGACGCCGGCGGCGCGGTGGACGTGGCGCTGGGCCAGTTCCAGCTCTCCGACCCGATGTTCAAGCGGGAGACCCGGCTCACCTTCGAGGACTACGCCGTCTACCGGGCCCGGGTGGGCGAGGCGCCGACCGACCTCACCTACGATCGCGGCGTCTATGGCGCGGTCGACCTGGCCGGCGTCACGGTGAGCGCGCAGGTCGTGAACGGCAACGGGATCCACGCCGCGGACGAGGACCGCCGCTTCGACGATGACCCGCTCAAGACCGCCCTGGTCCACCTGAGCCTGCCCGCGGCGGGACCGCTGCGGGTGGGCGGCTTCGGGCTCTACGGGGAGACCCGGAGCGAGGGCGCGGACAACCGCACCACGATGCTCGGCGTGGACGGCACGGTGGCGCTCGGGTCGGTGACGCTGAACGGCCAGTACCTCCACCGCGAGGACACCAGTCCCCTCTACGTGCCCGGCGAGCCCACGGTCCGGTCGGACGGCGGGTTCGCCGAGGTGATGTTCCGGCCCGCGGGGAGCCGCTGGTACGGCATCGCGCTCTACAACCTGGTGGTGGCGGATGCGCCGCTGCTCGACGTGCGGCTCGGCGGGCCGTCGGGCCTCCGCCGCTGGGAGACGGTCTCGGGCGGCGGCGGTTACCTCGTCCGCCGGAACCTGCGGACCATGACGGAGGTCGGCTACGACCTCGAATCGGAGGATCTACGATGGACGCTCGGCTTCGTGGTGGCCTTCTAGCCCTGGGCGCGATGCTCGCCGCGGCCGGGGCCCGGGCCCAGGCGCTTCCCGAGGGCGTGACGCCGCAGATGGTGGCGGAGGGACGAAAGCTCTTCGAGGGCCGGGGTCTGTGCGCCGGCTGTCACGGTCGCGACGCCCGCGGGCTGGTGGGTCCCAACCTGACCGACGGGGACTGGTGGCACAGCGACGGGACCTATCCCGCGATCGTGCAGCAGATCACCCGCGGCGTGTCGGCGACCGCGGCGCGGTCCCGGACCCCGATGCCGCCGAAGGGGGGGGCGTCGCTCAGCGACGCGGAGGTGCGCGCGGTCGCCGCCTACGTGTACAGCCTGCGGGCCGCCGCGAACGCCGGGATGCCGGGCGATTCCGGCGGCACGCTCGCCCGCGGTGCGGGCCGGTGCCCGGGCCGCGGCGCGGGGCACTGCGCCGCGCACGGCGCCGGGCGGGGCATGCATGGGCCCTGCAGGACTTGAACCTGCGCCTGTCGGATTATGAGTCCGCCGCTCTGACCAGCTGAGCTAAGGGCCCGGGAGCCGCTTCGGCCGGGACGCCGGCCCGACGGGCGATCGGGAAACCGCCCACCGCTTCTCGCCCTGCCGTCGTGCCACCTACTTCCCTCCCACCGCCTGCCGGTAGATCTCGAGGTACCGCTCCACCATCGTGCGGCGGGTGAAGTGCGCCAGGGCACGCTCCCGGCCCGCGGCGCCCATCGCCCGCCGGCGCGCGGGGTCCTCCGCCAGGGCGGTCATCGCGGCCGCGAGCGCCGCGGGATCGCGCGGCGGCACCTCGAGGCCCACGACGCCGGGCACGTTCACCTCGCGGACGCCGCTCGGGAGCTCGGTGGAGATCACGGGCCGGCCGCTGGCCATCGCCTCGAGCAGCACCAGGCCGAACATCTCCTCGATCGTGACCGAGGGGAGGACCAGGAAGTGGGCCTCCGCCATCCGCCGGGGAACGTCCTCGTCGCTATGGTGCCCGTACCAGCGGACGCGGTCGCTCACCGCCACCGCCTGCGCCATCGTGCGGAGCCGCGGCTCGTCGGGGCCGTCCCCCACGATGTCGAGCCGCAGGTCCGGCGCGAGCGCCAGCGCCCGCAGGAGCACGTCCACCCCCTTCCACTTGAGCAGGCGCCCGAGGAAGAGGGCGCGGACCGGGCCGCGGTCCGGGGGCGCCGGCACGCCGGTCCAGCGGCGCTCGTCGATGCCGAAGGGGACGACTTCCGTCTTCTCCTCGAAGTCCCGAAGCTCGCCGGACAGCGCCAGGTGCGCCTTGCTCGGCACGACGATCCGGGCGGCCCGCTTGAGCGAGCGGCGCGCCCAGAACCGGTCGAGGGAATGGCCGGCGTCGCCGTGATGCGTGATGACCAGCCGGGTCCGCCGGAGCCGCAGCATCGTGGCGACGTCGGCGAGCGGGTGCGGGTGGTGCAGGTGCACCACGTCGGCCCCACGCCACGCGGCAGCGAGGTATCCGGGGGCCAGCTCCTGCTGGCCGAGGGCACCCACCGAGAGCACCCGGCGCATCGTCGCCCCGCGGCGCTGCCCGCCCCGCTGGCCCAGCAGCTTCTCGACCGCGACCACGTGGACGTCGTGGCCCAGCTCCGCCGCGCCCTCGGCCAGGTCCTGGACCACGCGCTCCATCCCGCCGGAGCGGGGCCAGTAGTACTTCGCGAGGTGGAGGATCTTCATCGCGCCCCCTTCGGTCCGGGGAAGTATAGCGCCACTTGGAAGATGGGGAGATGCTGGTGATCTTTGGCGCGGTTTCCTCCATTCCCGGACGGTCCGTGCGCGTCATCCTGCTCTCCCACGCCTATGCCGATCCCGTCCGCCGGGGCAAGGCGCAGGCCCTGGCCCGCCTGGGACACGCCGTCACCCTCGCCGTGCCGGATGCGTGGCCCGGACCCGACGGTGGCGCCCCCGCCCGGGTGCCGCACAGCGACGACGGCCGGCTCCGGGTCGTCCCCCTCCCGGTGACGGGGACGCCGGGCGACCCCGCCGACGCCCAATGGAGCCGCCGCGCCCTCCGGCGCCTGCTCACCGACTTCCGTCCCGACCTGGTGCAGGTCGAGGAGGAGCCCGGTACCCCGGCCGCGGCGGTCGGCGCGGCCGCGGCCCACGCCCTCCGGGTGCCCGCGGTGCTCTATGTGCGCGAGGGCGTCGAGGGCCCGCGACCCCTGGCCGAGCGATTCCGCCGCCGCCGCACCCTGCGGCGCGCCGCGGGCCTGGCCGGGGCCACCCGGATCGCGCTCGAGCGGGCCGGCCGGCACGCCCGGGAGGTACCGGCGGTGGTCCTCCCCCAGTTCGGCGTCACCGCCCCCCTCGACGTGGCCCGCGATCCCCACGAGGACTTCGTCATCGGATTCGTGGGCCGGCTGGTGCCCGAGCGCGGGCTCGACCTGCTGTTCCGCGCCTGCGTCCGGCTCCTCGGACCGTGGCGCCTGGTGGTCGCCGGCAGCGGACCGGAGCAGGCCGAGCTCGAGACACTGGCGGAGCGCCTCGGCATCGCGGCCCGCGTGACCTGGCTCGGCGCGGTCCGGCCCGACGCGCTGGTGCCCCGCTGGGCCGGCTTCGACTGCGTGGTGGTGCCGCCGCGCTCGACTGCGGAGTGGGTCGAGACCACCGGGACCGTGGCGCTCGAGGCGATGGCGCGGGGCGTGGCGGTGGTGGGCACCCGCTCCGGCATCATCCCGGAACTGGTGGAGGGGGCGGGGGTGGTGGTGCCGGAGGAGGATCCGGAGGCGCTGGCGGCGGCGGTGCAGGAGCTGATCGACGCACCCGCCCGCCGCGCCGAGCTCGGGGCGGCCGGGCGCCGGCGCATCCTCGCCGAGTACACCGACGATGCCGTGGCGCGGCGGACTGCCGCATTCTGGGAGGAAGTTCGCGGCGCCGGGCAGGCGGCCGCGGGCTGATCAGCCCGCGGCCCGCACCTCGAGGCCCGCGGCCCGGAACCGGGCCACCTGCTCCGCCGCGAGCCGCACGGCCACCTCCACCCCGTCGTCGGTGGCGGTCCGGCGCACGACCTCGCCCGCCTGGTAGATCGCGGCCAGCAGCCGCCCCTGGGCGTGCGGCACCCGGATCCGGACCGTGGGGCGTGCGTCCTGCTCCCGCGCCCGGAGCGCCGCCTTGAGCGGCTCCAGGCCATCGGTCCGCACCGTGGTGACGAAGATGGCGTCGGGGTGCAGCTCGCGCGCGCGCCGGGCGAAGCCGAGCGGGTCGGGCACCGCATCCATCTTGTTGAAGACCGGCAGCACCGGTTTGTCGTCCAGCTCGAGCTCCGCCAGCACCCCCTCCACCACCTCCCAGTGCTCCTCCCAGTCGGGATGACTCGCGTCCACCACGTGGAGCAGCACGTCCGCCTCCCGGGCTTCCTCGAGGGTGGCGCGGAAGCTCGCGACGAGGTGGTGCGGCAGCTTGCGGATGAACCCGACGGTGTCGATCACCCGCGCCCGGTACCCCTCGCCCAGGTCCACCTCGCGGGTCAGCGTGTCGAGCGTGGCGAAGAGCCGGTCCTCCACCAGGATGTCGTGCTGGCCGGAGAGGCCGCGGAGCACGCTCGACTTGCCGGCGTTGGTGTAGCCCACCAGCGCCACGGTGAGGAGGGGAACCCGGCCGCTCCGCAGGTTGGCCCGGTGGCGGGCGACGTCCCGCAGCTTGGCCTTGAGCTGCTGGATCTTCCGGCGGATGATCCGGCGGTCGGTCTCGAGCTGGGTTTCGCCCGGGCCCCGGAGGCCGATGCCGCCGCGGATGCGGGAGAGGTGGGTCCACATCCGCGTCAGCCGGGGCAGCAGGTACTCGAGCTGGGCGAGCTCCACCTGGAGCTTCGCCTCGTGCGACCGCGCGCGGGTCGAGAAGATGTCGAGGATCACCTCGGGCCGGTCCATCACGCGCGCCTGGAGCTCGCGCTCGAGGTTGGCGCCCTGCACCGGGGTCAGCTCCTCGTCGAAGATGACGAGCGTGGCGCCGGCGTCCTCCACCAGGGCCCGGAGCTCCTCCACCTTGCCCTCGCCCAGCAGCGTGGCCGGGTTGGGCGCCGCCACCTGCTGGGTGAGTCGTCCCGCCACCTCCGCACCGGCCGTGTCGACCAGGCGCGCCAGCTCGTCGAGGTGCTCCTGGACCGCGCGGCCGTCCGCGGAGCCCTTGCGGGGGGCCGCCACCAGGACGGCGCGCTCCACCGGCGGCAGGACGTCGATCAGCTGGCGCACGCTCAGGATCCCTGGCCGAGGATCGGTACGGTACCGCCGCGCGCGAAGGGCACCGCGAGCTTCGTCCCGCCGGCCTCGACGCCGATCCGCCCGGTGACCCGGTAATCCGCGCGCCGGCCCTGGAGCAGGGTCCGGGCGGCGGGGGCGAGGTCGGCCCAGCTCACCTGGAGGGGCAGGATGAGGTCGGTGCTGGCCCGCGCCGGCAGCCGGAACGGCTGCGTCGCGTCGACCGACCCGATGGGCTGGTCGGCCAGCGTCAGGTCGAAGCGGATCCAGCC
>JAICEH010000011.1 GCA_025924275.1 Gemmatimonadales bacterium
CGGAACCGGTCTCCACCTGGATCCGGCCGCGCCCATCCCCGATCGTCCCCTCGAGCGCGTCCCCGCCCCTGCGGACGACCTGGAGCGGCACGTTGACCTCGAGGTCGCCGCTCGAGGTCTCGAGCGACACCTGCGCGCCGAAGCCGGCCGGCACGAGCAGCGTGACGTCGCCGCTCCCGGCATCCACCGCCACCTGCGCCAGCCGGTCGCCGAGGTCGAGGGACACGTCGCCGGAGCCGGTGTCCACGTCGATCCGCCCGGCATTGCCCGTGGCGCTCACCCCCCCGGAACCGGTGTCGATGAGGAGGGCCTCGGCGGTGACGCCCTCGAGTCGAACCGTGCCGGACCCGGTGTCCACGCCCAGCGTTCCCACCCGCGTGTCGCGCACCTCCACGTCGCCCGAGCCGGTGTCCACCGTGAGTTCCCCATCGACCCCCGTGGCGCGGACGTTCCCCGACCCGGTATCGAGGACGACCCGGCCGCGAATCGCCTCGATGGCGACGTCGCCCGAGTGGGTGTCCAGCCGCAGGGTGGCCGTGAGGTCTCGCGCTGAGATGCCGCCCACGGCGAGCTGCACGTCGAGGTCGAGCCCCTCCGGGACTAGGATGCGGAGGTCGGCCCACGCCTCGAGTCCGTCGTCGTCGGCGACGCGGACCGAGCGGCCCTGGTTCCCGCGGATCGTGCCGCCGAACGTGCCGTCCTCGCGCACGCGGAGCGTGGTCGAGCCCCCGCCCTGCGGATAGGCGATGCGGTTCCCGGGGTAGATGACCCGCAGCGTGGCGACGCCGGCCAGGGGCCCCTGCTCCACGCGGAGCTGGGTGGCGTCGCGCCCGCCGCGGGTCACCTCCACCACGACGGCGCTGCCCGTGCCGCGCGCCACCTCGACCCGGCCTGCGAGGTTGTAGATCGCGACGCGGGGGCCGCTCACGGTGAAGCGTTCCTGCGCGACGGCCGGCGCCGTGCCGAGCAGGGCGGAGACGACCGCGAGCGCGGGAACCGGGCGGGCGAGGGTGGCACGGAAGGCGGGCGGCATCTCGGACTCCGGGGTGGCGGACGTGGCGGCGGTGATCCCCGGGTTGGATGGGCGGTGCGGCGGGATGGTTGCCGGGCTAGCGCAGGCGGCGGCCCCACAGGCGGCCCTCGGGGTGCCGGGCGGCCTGGAGCGCGGTGGCCGGATCGGGCCAGGGACCGCCGAGGCCGTCCAGCCGCCCGGCCACGTCCACCGGGTCGGCCGCCGGGTCGTGGTCCAGCGCCAGCGCCAGCCCGCTCCGGCCGCGCGCGACCCGGTCGGCCCAGTCGAGCCATCGGGCGCCGCCGGTCGAGACCCGATGGCACGCGACGAGCGGCACCCCGGGCCAGTCCTCGCCCGGGTCGGGCACCAGGGGCACGTCGAGCAGGTCCGCGAGCAGCTGCCACCCCGGCCACTCGTCGGCCGGAAGCACCGCGGTGAATGACCACCCCAGTTCCCCCGCCAGCGCCACGAAGGCCCGGAGCACCGTCGCCTCGTCGGCACCGGGCATCCGACCGGGTCCGCAGAGGGGGGTGCCGGCAGTCTCGGCGAACCAGCGGCGATGGAGGCCCAGCGCCGCCGGCCGCATCCCGAACGAGGCGAGGCGGCGCGTGACGCCGAGCTGGCGCTCCGCCTCCGCCTGCTGCACCGGCAGCTCCGCCGCCTCGAGGGCCGCCGTGAAGGCCACCTCCGCCGCCAGGAACCGGCCGGCATCCTGGAGGATCCGGCCCCGCAGGTGCAGCGTCCCGCTGTGGGGCTCGAGGGCGAAGGCTCGGTCGAGTGCCGCGAGGGCGCGGGCCGGCTCACCCAGCCGGTACGCCGCGTACCCCGCCTCGTGCCAGACCAGGGCGAGGTCCGGCGCCCGGCCGGCGGCCCGCTCCAGCGCCGCGAGCCCCTCCCGGTAGCGGCCGAGCTCGACCAGGGCCGCGCCGGTGAGTGCGTCGGTGAACGCGCCGTCCTCCACGTGACGCGCGGCGCGCCCGGCCAGGGCGAGCGCCTCCTCGAAGCGGCGCTCGCTCCGCAGCAGCTGGAAGTACTCGCCCCACGCGAGGGCCAGGTCGGGCCGCTCCTGCAGCACGCCGAGGTAGGCGCGCTCGGCGTCCGCGAGCCGGCCCTCCTGGAGCAGGTGGCGCGGACGCGCGAGGACGCGTTCCCCGGGCTCGGTCGCGAAGAGGCGGAACTGGCTCGTCCGAATCACGCGGCGAATGTACCGCGCGATCCCGGCGGCGCCAGAGGCGGAGGCGGGAGGGCGGTCTGTCGGCGCGACGGGGCGGGTGTAGCTTTCCCCCGGCTGTCCCGCATCCGACCACCTCGGCATGGACTCGACCGATGGACCACGATTTCGTCGAACGCGAGCAGGATCGGCTCCTCCGTGAGCTGACCGGCTTCCTCGCCATCCCCAGCATCAGCGCCCTGCCCGACCACGCCACGGACTGCCGCCGGGCCGCCGACTGGCTCGTCGCCGAGTTCCGCCGGCTCGGCTTCCCCGTGGTGGAACTCCTGGAGGGCCGGGGGCACCCGGTGGTGTGGGCCGAGAGTCCGCGGGTCGAGGGCCGGCCAACGCTGCTGGTCTACGGCCACTACGACGTCCAGCCCGTGGACCCGCTCGACGAGTGGGTCAGCCCGCCGTTCCAGGCCACCGTGCGCGATGGCCGGCTCTATGCCCGCGGCGCGGTGGACGACAAGGGACAGGTCTTCACCCTGCTCAAGGCCTACGAGGCAGTGCGCGACGCCGACGGCCTCCCCCCGGTGAACATCCGGTTCATCATCGAGGGTGAAGAGGAGTCCGGAGGCCACGCCATCGACGAGCTGCTCACCCGGGAGCCCGAGCGGACCACGGCCGATGCGGTCGTCGTGGCGGACATGGGGTACTACGCCCCCGGGCTGCCCGCCGTCTACACCGCGCTCCGCGGGATCTGCTACGCCGAGATCCACTGCAGGACCTTGCAGCGTGACCTCCACTCGGGCTCCTACGGGGGAGTGGCCCCGAACGCCATCGAGACGCTGGTGCGGATCCTCGCGGGGCTCAAGGACGAGTCGGGCGAGATCCACGTGCCCCGGGTCTACAAGTCGGTCGTGCCGCCGACCCGGGAGGAGCTCAAGACCTGGAAGAAGCTTCCCTTCGACAAGCAGGAGTTCCTGGAGCACGAGGTGACGGGGAAGGCACTGACCGGGCGGAAGGACTTCTCGATCCTGGAGCGGATCTGGGCGCTGCCCACGCTGGAGATCCACGGCATCCGGGGCGGCTTCACCGGCGAGGGCGCCAAGACGGTCATCCCGGCGGCCGCGGTGGCGAAGGTGAGCCTCCGGCTGGTGCCGGGCAACACCTACGAGGCCACGCTGGCGGCCCTCGGCAAGGCGGTACGGCGGCTGGCCCCCCGGTGGGCCGACGTCGAGGTGCGGCCGGTCCACGGGAGCGACCCGGTGCAGGTGGACGTGTCGCACCCGGCGTTTGGCGTGCTCGATGAGGCGTTCGAGGAGGTGGTGGGGAAGCGCACGGTGTCGGTGCGGGCGGGCGGGTCCATCCCCGTGGTGGCCAAGCTCGGGCAGGGTGGCGCCCCGGTGCTCCTCACCGGCATCGGGCTGCCGGACGACGGCCTGCACTCGCCCAACGAGAAGGTGGACCTCCAGCAGGTCTGGGACGGGATCCGGGTGTTCGGGAGGTTCTTCGAGAAGATGGGCGAGAACGGCCGGGGGTGAGGCCGGGCGGCGGGGCGCCGGCCGGCTGGTGGGCTACGGCCCCTCGACCTCCTGGTCCGCCGCTCCGCGCCGCATCCCCTGGAACTGCGCCTCGGTGCGCGCGTGGAGTTCGTCCACGCCGAGGATGGCGCGGATCGACGCGGTGACCCCGGCCACGACGTCGTCGGCCCAGTAGAGGTCGGGCCGGTCGGGCCCGGTGAGCCGCAGAGCGCGCGCGGTAAGGAAGTCCACCGCCACCGCGGCCCATTCCGCCTGGGCCGCCGGCACCGCAGCCCACGCCCCGGTGGTCCGGAGCTCCATCTCCGCCAGCCCCTCGAGTTCCGCGGCCAGTCCCCGGGTCACCGCTTCGCTCCGCAGCGCCTCCGCGATGCGGTCGAGGTGGTCGGCCTCGGTGCCGACGGCACCGGGATCCACCCGGTAGTGCCGCTGGTCCGCGATCATCTCCGCCAGCCGCAGGGTCACCGCGGTGATCGCCGGCGCGAGCGCGGGGGGCGCCTCGCGGGCCCAGCTCCCTGCCGCGCGGATGATCTCCGCGACGCGCACCTCGGGTGATGCTGCCGGGTTCGGCCCCATGGGTGGAGAATCACCCGGCGGCTCGCGGATATCAACCGCCGCCGCGGCCCCCACGCCGCATGCGTGCCGGGTCGGGGCGCCCGTAGCGCTCCTCCTGCCACGGATCGCCCCGCATGTGGTACCCGCCACGCTCCCAGAAGCCCGGCTCGTCCTCCTCGAGGAACTCGAAGCCCGTCACCCACTTCGCGCTCTTCCAGAAGTAGAGGTGCGGCACCAGGAGGCGGACCGGTCCGCCGTGCTCCGGCGTGAGCGGCTCGCCCCCGTGGGTGAAGGCGAGCAGGTTCTCCGCGCGGTCGAGGTCGGCGATCGGCAGGTTGGTGGTGTACTCCTGCTCCGCGTGCACCAGGACGAACCGGGCTCGCTCCAGCGGCTCTGCGCGCGCCAGGAGCTCCTGCACCGCGACGCCGCCGAAGGTGTTGTCGAACCGGCTCCAGCGCGTCACGCAGTGGATGTCGCAGCGGACCTCACGGCGCGGCAGCGCGCGGAGACCCTCCCAGTCGAGGTTGTAGGGATGCGCCACGGCGCCCCAGACCCGGAACCGCCACCGGGCCAGGTCGACCGCGGGCACGGTGGCAAAGTGCAACACGGGCCACTTCGCCGTGAGCACCTGGCCGGGGGGAAGGCGGGGGAGGTCCACGGGCGGCTCGGCGGCTAGCGGCTGGGGGTGTGGCGACGCACGCCACGCCAGGCCGCGCCCGCCCCGAGGGCGGCCAGGGCCGCCACGCCCGCCAGGCCCGGGGCGCCCAGGAAGTGGTGCACCGGCACGCTGAGGAAGCCGAGCACCAGCGTGGCAAGCGCCGCGACCACCGCGAGCGCCGCCTGGCGGTAGGCGTTCCCGATGGGGCGGAGGCCGCGCCAGGCCGCCCCGAAGGCCGCCCCGCACGCCGCCAGGCTCCCGAGCAGCAGCATCACCCCGGGCGGCGCGAAGGCATCGGGGGTCGCCACGGCCGGGCCGGCCGCCACCAACCGGCGCACGACCAGCAGGACGATCGCCATCAAGGCCGTGCCGAGGCAGGCCGCCCAGGCCATCGCGGCCCCGACCAGCGGGATCCAGTCCTCGGTGGGAGCGTCGGGGTGGAGGGGATGGGGCATGGGAGGGGAACGGGGGAACGGGGGAACGGGGAACGGGGAACGGGGAACGGGGAGCGGGGAACGGGAGTGGGGAGAGGGGAGTGGGGAGTGGGGTGGTGTGGCCCGCTCCCCGCTCCCCGCTCCCCGCCTAGATGTGGATCACCCGCCCCATCGCGTCGAGCGCGGCCTCGGCGATGGCCTCGGACAGCGTCGGGTGCGCGTGGATGGCCAGGTCCACCTCGGCCACGGTGTACTCGTTCTCCCGCGCCACGGCCAGTTCGTGGATCATCTCGGAGGCGTGGCCGCCCACGATGTGGGCGCCGAGGATCTCGCCGTACTTCTTGCCGGCGAGGATCTTGACGAACCCGTCGGTCTCGTTGGAGGCGCGGGCCCGCCCGTTGGCGCTGAAGGGGAAGCGGCCCACCGTGAACTCGAGTCCCTTCTCCTTCGCCTGGGCCTCGGTGAGGCCGATGCTCGCCACCTCCGGGTGGCAGTAGGTGACGCTGGGCACGTTGTCGTACCGGATGGCGTGCGGCTTCTGCCCGGCGATCACCTCGGCGGCGTGCACCCCCTCACGGCTGCCCTTGTGCGCCAGCATCGGGGGACCCGCCACGTCGCCGATGGCGTAGATCCCCTTCGCGCTGGTCTCGAGGGTGACCGGGTTCACCCGGATGAAGCCCCGGTCGGTGAGCTCGACCCCCGCTTCCCGGAGCCCGAGGTTCTCGGTGTTGACCGCCCGCCCGGCGGCCATCAGCACCTTCTCGGCCTCCACCGCCCTCTTCTCGCCGCCGGCCTCGACCTGGAGCGTCACCTTGTCCTTCCCGACGGTGGCCTGCTTCACCGACGCGCCGGCGATCACGTCGATGCCGCGCTTCTTGAAGCTCTTGGCCACCGCGTCGGACGCCTCGGCATCCTCCAGGGGGAGGATCTTCGGCAGGGCCTCGATCAGCGTCACCTTCGTGCCGAAGGCGCTGAAGACGTCGGCGAACTCGCAGCCGACCGCCCCGGCGCCCACGACAGCCAGGGTCTTCGGGGCCCGCTCCAGGAAGAGCGCCTCGTCCGAGCTGATCACCACGGCCTTGTCGATCTCCAGGCCCACCTGGGGCAGGCCCTTCACCCGGGAGCCGGTGGCGAGGATCAGGCCCTTTGTGGCCTCGTAGGTGTCCCCGCCGACCTTCACCCGGCGGCCGGCCGCCAGCGTGCCGCTCCCGCGGATGACGGTGACCTTGTGCTTCTTCATCAGGAACTCGACGCCCTTCGAGTTCTGTTCCGCCTCCCGCCGCGAGCGCTTCATCGCCACGCCGTAGTCGGTCGTGACCTCGCCGGTCGCGATGCCGAGGTCCTTGGCGTCGTGCCGGATCACGTTGGCCATCCGCGCGCTGTGGAGGAGCGCCTTGGTGGGGATGCAGCCGATGTTCACGCAGACGCCGCCGAGCTTGTCGCGCTCGACCACCGCGGTCGTCAGCCCGAGCTGGGCCGCGCGGATGGCGGCAACGTAGCCCGCCGGCCCGCCGCCCAGGATGATCACGTCGAAGGAAGTCGCCACGAGAGCCTCGGAAGTCGGTCAGCGCACGCGGAACTTGTAGCCCGCGCGGACGGAAAACGTCTGATTCTTGGAGTCCACGTCCTCGAAATCGAAGATGCCGGTGAAGCCCCGGTCCATCCGGATGTCGACGGTGAACCGGGCGAAGTCCACCCCGCCGCCGAGGATCCCGGAGACCTCGAAGCCCTTGGTGTCGGCCCCGACGTCGTCGCAGTCCACCGCGACCATCACGGCCTCCTCGGCCAGGGCCGGGCCCGCGGCGACGACCGGGAAGTCCTCCACCTCGAACTCGCAGCCCGCGGAGAAGCCGAACCCGGGCCCCAGGATGAGGTGGAACCGGGCGCCGGACTCGGTGCCCCCCAGGAAGAACTTCGCGAGCACGGGGAGCTGGATGTAGTCCAGCTTGGCGGTCAGGTCGAGTCCGCTGTCCTCCACCTTGGCACCCTTCTGCGACCAGACCAGCTCGGGGCGGAGGGCGATCTGGGGCGTGATGCCGATCTCGGCGAACCCGCCCAGCGCGAAGCCCAGACGGGCGCTCGTGTCCCCGAACTCGTCCGAGAAGTCCGAGCCGGTGATGTCGGCGAGGTTGAGCCCCACCAGCGGCCCGGCCGCGATGGGAGTCTGGGACGCGGCGGGCGCGGGGGCGGCGAGGGTCGCGCAGGCGGCCAGGGCGAGGAGCTTGCGCATCGTCACTCCGGGGTGGAGGGGGGGCAGGCGGCCAGGTGGGTCACCAGACCAGGGCCAGCGGGTTCTCCAGCAGGGTCTTGAGGGTGCGGAGGAACTCGGCCCCGGTCGCACCGTCGATGACCCGATGGTCGCACGACATCGTGACCTGCATCCGGCGCCGGATGGTCACCTGCCCGTCGGCGGCCACCGGCTTCTCGATGATGCCGCCCACCGCCAGGATGCCGGCCTCGGGCGGATTGATGATCGCGGTGAAATGGCTGATGTCGTACATCCCCAGGTTGGAGATCGAGAAGGTGGCGCCGGTGTACTCCTCCGGGCGGAGCCTCCGCTCCCGGGCGCGGCCGGCCATGTCGCGCACCTCGGCGGAGATCTCGCGGAGCGTCTTCCGGTCCGCGTGCCGCACCACGGGCGTGATGAGCCCGTCCTCCACCGCCACCGCGACGCCCACGTGCACGTCGCGCCAGTAGCGGATGTGGTCATCCTGCCACCAGGCGTTGCAGGCCGGGTGCTGCCGGAGGGCGGTGGCGACCGCCTTGAGGATGATGTCGTTGAACGAGACCTTCCCCTCGGGGCCGAGCGCCTTGAGCGCCTCGCGCGCGTCCCAGGCCCGCTCCATGTCCACCTCGGCGGTGAGGTAGAAGGTGGGGACGGGGCCGATGGACTGCACCAGCCGCTTGGCGATGGTCTTCCGGATCTGGGTGAGGGGCTCGTCCGCGTACCCCTCGTCGGGCAGCGCCCGCGCGGGCCGCGGGGCGGCCCCCGCGGCCGGGGCGGCCGCCACCGGGGCCCGCTCCACGTCGCGCTGGACCACGCGACCGCCGGGGCCGCTCCCCGCGATGCCGGCCAGGTCCACCCCGCGCTCGGCGGCGATCCGTCGCGCCAGGGGCGAGGCCTTGACCCGGCCGCCGTCGGCGGGGGTGGCCGGAGCGGCTGGGGCTGCTGCGACGACCGGCGCGGGATGAGCCTTCCCAGCCGCCGCAGCCGTCTCAGCCGTCGCAACCGTCTCAGCCGCCCCAGCCGTCTCAGCCGCCGCAGCCGTCTCCGCCCCCGCAGCACCCTGCGCCGGCTTCGCTGCCCCCGCTCCCGGGGCCGCCGAGCCGTTGCCCAGCAGCGCGGCGATGTCCTCGTCCTTCCCGGCGATCACGGCCACGGTCGTGGCCACCGGCACCGTGGCGCCCGCCGGCACGAGCTGCTTCCGGAGCACGCCGCCGGCGCGGGCGACGAGCTCCATCACCGCCTTGTCGGTCTCGACCTCGGCCAGCACGTCGCCGGCGGCCACGGTCTCGCCTTCCTGCTTCTTCCACTCGATGAGGCGCCCCTCCTCCATCGTGGGGGACAGGGCCTCCATCACCACCTTGGTTGCCATGCGCGATTCCGGTCGGGAGTCCGGGGTCGCGAGTCGCGAGTCACGGCCCTTCCCGCGACCCCGGACCCGTGACCTGGGACTCGTGACTACTCGAGGTAGAGCACCTTCCGCGCGGCGGCGACGGTCTTCGGCACGTCCGCCTTGGCGGCCTTCTCCAGGTGCTTGTTGTAGGGCATCGGCACGTCCGCCTGGGTCACGCGCAGCACCGGCGCGTCCAGCTCGTCGAAGATCTCGCGCTGGATCGTGTCCACCACCTGCGCGCCCACGCCGGCGAACGCCCAGCCCTCCTCCACCACCACGCACCGGTGGGTCTTCGCCACCGAGGCGAGGAGGGCCGCCTCGTCCAGCGGCCGGATCGACCGCAGGTCGAGAACCTCGGCATCCACCCCCTGGGCCGCGAGCTCCTCCGCCGCCTTGAGCGCCACGGCGACGGTCTTGCTGTGGCAGACCAGCGTCACCTCCCCGCCGGCCCGCTTCACCTCGGCCCGGCCGATGGGCACCAGGTGCTCCCCGCCGTCGGGCACCTCGCCCTTCAGGTTGTAGAGCATCTCCCCCTCGATGAACACCACGGGATCGTCGTCCCGGATGGCGCTCTTGAGGAGGCCCTTGGCATCCGCCGGGGTCGCCGGGGCCACCACCTTGAGGCCGGGGATGTGGGCATACCAGCTCTCGAACGCCTGCGAGTGCTGCGCCGCGAGCTGGAGTGCCGCCCCGCCCGGCCCGCGGAAGACGATCGGCACGCCCACCTGGCCGCCGCTCATGTAGCGCATCTTGGCGGCCGAGTTGACGATCTGGTCGATGGCGAGGAGCGCGAAGTTCCAGGTCATCATCTCGATGACGGGACGGAGCCCCACCATCGCCGCGCCGACGCCGATGCCCGCGAATCCCAGCTCGGCGATCGGCGTGTCCACCACCCGCCGGGCCCCGAACTCGTCCAGCAGTCCGCGGCTCACCTTGTAGGCGCCGTTGTACTCGGCGACCTCCTCGCCCATCAGGAAGACGCGGTCGTCCCGCTGCATCTCCTCGCGGAGCGCCTGGTTGAGGGCGTCGCGGTAGGTCAGGACGGCCATCGCTCAGGCCTCCGGGGCGTAGACATCGGTGTAGAGCGCCGACGGGTCGGGATCGGGCGAGCTCTCGGCGAAGTCCCACGCGTCCTGCACCTCGGCCTTCACCGACTGCTCCATCTCGTCCACCTCGGCCTCCGGCATGCCGGCCCGCTCGCGCAGCAGCTCCGCCAGCAGCCGGATCGGGTCGCGGCGCTTGTGCTCCTCGACCTCCTCCTTCGACCGGTAGGTGCCGTGCACCGCATCGGACATCGAGTGCCCGACGTACCGGTAGGTCCGGATCTCGAGCAGGGTCGGGGTCCCGTCGGCCCGCGCGCGCGCGGCCGCCTGGTCCATGGCCTCGCGCACCGCCATCACGTCCTGGCCGTCCACGGCCTGGCCCGGCATGCCGTAGCTCGCCGCCCGCTGGTGCAGTTCCTCGATCGCGGCCGCGCGATGGAGCGCGGTGCCCATCCCGTAGAAGTTGTTCTCGCAGACGAAGACGACCGGCAGCTTCCACAGTCCCGCCATGTTCAGGGTCTCGTGGAAGGCGCCGATGTTGGCCGCCGCCTCGCCGAAGAAGCAGAGCGTGAGGCTGTCCTGGCCCCGGTACTTGCTGGCGAAGGCATGCCCGGCCGCGAGCGCGATGTGGCTCCCCACGATGCCATGCCCGCCCAGGAAGCCCCGGCCCGCGTCGAAGATGTGCATCGACCCGCCCTTGCCGTGCGAGCTACCGGTGGCCTTCCCGAACAGTTCCGCCATCACGGCGCGCGGGGTGACGCCCCGGGCGATCGCGTGGCCGTGCTCCCGGTAGGCGCTGATGACATGGTCGTCGTCGCGGAGGGCCGAGATGGTGCCGACCGCCACCGCCTCCTGCCCGATGTAGAGGTGGCAGAACCCGCCGATCAGGCCGAGGCTGTACGCCTCGCCGGCGCGCTCCTCGAAGTGGCGGATCAGCATCATCTGCCGGAGGTAGCCGCGCAGGCGCCCCGCCGTCTCGGCGTCGAGGGCGGCGGGCTTCCGGCCCCGGCTGGCGGTGGCCGTCACGAGGGCACGCTCTCCTTCGCCCGGTCCACCTGCTCCCAGGCGTGATAGCTCGATCGGGTGAGCGGGCTCGCCTGCACGTGGCGGAACCCGTACCGCCGGCCGATCGCGGCGAGCTCCGCGAACTCCTCCGGCGCGTAGTACCGCGCGATGGGCAGGTGCCCGTCGGTGGGCCGGAGGTACTGGCCCAGCGTCAGGATGTCCACGCCCGCCCGGCGCAGGTCGCGCATGCAGGTGAGGACCTCATCCCATTCCTCGCCCAGGCCCAGGATGATCCCCGACTTGGTGAGCTGGCCCGGGCCGCCCAGTCGCCGCGCGTCCGCCAGGAGCCGCAGGGCCCGGTCGTAGCGACCGCCGGGCCGCGCGAGGCGGTAGAGCCGCTCGGCGGTCTCGAGGTTGTGGTTGAGGATGGCCGGACCCGCGTCGAGCACGATGCCCAGCGCCCGCTCCGATCCCTTGAAGTCGGGGATCAGGACCTCCACCGTCGTGTCGGGGAGGCGCCGCCGGATCTCGGTGACACAGGCGGCGAACGCCTCCGCGCCGCCGTTGGGCAGGTCGTCCCGGTCCACCGAGGTGATCACCACGTGCCGGAGCCCCATCCGCTCCACGGCCTCGGCGAGGCGCACCGGCTCCACCGGATCGTAGGGCGCCGGGGTCCCATGGGCGACCGCGCAGTAGGCACAGTTCCGGGTGCAGACGTCGCCCAGGATCATGAACGTGGCCGCGTGGTGCTCCCAGCACTCGCCGATGTTGGGGCAGCGCGCCTCCTCGCAGACCGTATGGAGGCCCAGCTCCCTCATCATCGCCTTCACCTGCAGGTAGTTGCGCCCCCCCGGCGCAGGCACCTTGAGCCAGGCCGGCTTCCGCTGCCCGGCCAGGAACCCGGCGGCGGGGCGCGGTGGGTTGGCGGGGCGGGGGCTCAGTTGAACGAGGGGAACGGCCACGCGTGAAGGCTCCGTGAGGGGACGCTAACCGGAGCCCGGAAAGCTACTTGGACCTCGCACCCTATGCCAGCCGACGGGGTGGGTCGGTGCCGGGACCGCCCGGGTCGGGACCGGGCGGCGGCTATCGCGGCTCGGGCAAGCCTGGCTTCGCGGGGGGGGCGGACAGCCGGCGGGCCAGCGCGTCCTGGGCTTCGAGAATCCGGTCCATCTGGCTGGCCGAATAGTCGGCCATCTGCTCGAGGTTGGCGATGCGTTCCGCGAGGCTGGCGGGATCGGGCAGTGCCGCTTCCAGCCGGTGCAGCTTCGTCCGGGTACGCCACCAGGCGACACCGAAGACGACCGTACCGATCAGCCCGACCTTGGCGGCTCCCAGGAGCAGCCCGAGGGCGAATCCACTGAGGGTCGGGTCCATGGCAGGAAAGATACCCGGAGCCGGCCCCGGCTACCGCTCGGCCAGCAGCCGCTCGATCTCGGCCCGGAAATCGGCCACGAGGCGGTCGTGCTGGGCGCCGGTCGCGGGGCCGTAGAACCCGGCGTGGATCCGGCGCACCCGGCCGCGGCGGTCGAGGAAGAGGGTCGTGGGGTAGGCGGTGAAGTTGGCCAGCTGCGGAAGGGTGGCCGCGGTGAGGTCGGTGTCGTTGAGTCCGGCCAGGAGGAGCGGAAACTCGATGCCGAACTTCTCGCGGTACCGCCGCAGCTGGCGGTTGTCCACCGCGCTGTCGCCGGTCACCTCGTAGGCCAGCCCGACGATCTCGAGCCCTCGCGCGCGGTAGTCGCGATGCAGGCCGACGAGCACCGGCGCCGCGTCGTGACAGGTCGGGCACCAGGTGCCGAACACGTCGACCATCACGACCTTGCCGCGGAGGCGTGGGTCGTCCTGGGTCACGACACGGCCGTCGAGGTCGGGGAAGGCGAACCGGAAGGGCGCGGTGTCGGCCCGGGTGATCGCGGTCGGCGCGGTCAGGTGCGGCCGACCGGTGGTGCGGACCGCGGTGAACGGGGTCTGCGAGCGGAGCCCCGCGTGCCAGATTCCGCGCAGCGTGTCGCCATCGAGGCGGGCCGTGAGCAGGTAGACGTACGAGCCGTCGAAGCGCGCCAGCCGGAGGCTGTCGCCCCGCGCGTCGCCCCAGAACAGGCCGGCATCGCCGCTGTTCCCGATGATGGTCCCCTCGGTGCCGTCGTCCGCGGCCCAGACCCGGATCACCCTGGGGCTCTGCCGCCCGCCGGGCGCGCCGAAGTGGGCGTCCCAGCTCCCTGCCAGCAGCGCGCCGGGGGGCTCGGCGGGCCATCGCCCGCGGGCCGCGCGAAAGGGGATCGTGCGGGGCCCGCGATTCCCCACGTTCCGGTAGCTGCCGGTGAGCGAGTCTCCCCGGAGCCGGGCCGCGATGGTCGCGTCATAGTCGGGGATCCCGATGCGCACCGAATCGCCGTCCAGCCGGATCTCGACGGGGTCGCAGGCGCTGCCATTGCACAGCCGGCCCGCCAGGCCTTCCGGGCTGCGCGAGATCTCGAGCCGGAACGGAAGGGTGCCACCGGCGAGGTCGAGGGTGGCGCGCCAGGGCCCCTCGGGACCGGGCAGTCCGGCCTGGAGCGCCAGGGCGAGGCTCAGCACGGCGGGCATCGGCCGCTAGGAAGCGATGGTGGCGAGGTACCGGGGCGCCGAGGTCGGCGCCCGGGAGCCCCCGGCCGGCTCTTCCGTGAGCGCGAACGCCGCCCAGCGCCGGCCGTCGGTCGGGAGCCGGATGTCCTCGACCAGCGCGCGGCCATCGGCCTCCGTCCGGAAGACGGAGGAGGGCACCGGCGCGCCACCCTCGGGGATGAGCCAGAGCTGCCATGCGCGGTCCGGCGGCGGGATGGGCAGTTCAGAGGCGTGGAGCACGGCGACCTCGCGCTCGCGGTTCCAGATCAACTGGACGTCGGGCGACGGCTGGGTGGTGGCGCTCAGCCGGAAGAGGGTGCTGGCCGGGTCGAGGAGCGAACCGAGCAGCCGCTCCCGGCCCGCCAGCCGGTGCTCGAGCGCGGCCACACCGGCGCGGGCGGAATCGGCCCGGCTCGCCATCTCCTCCCGGGCCCTGATCGAGACCACGGCGAGCGCAGACGTCCCGAGCGCGAGCACCGCCGCGGCGGCGAGGCCGGCGCGGAGCAGCCGGTCGCCCCGGCGCCGCCCGGCGCGGGGCTGCCGCTTGGCGCGGCCGGTGGCCCTCGCGAGGACCCGCCCCCGGAGGGCGGGATCGGGGCCGGGGACGTCGGCCGCGAGCGGGAGCACGCCGATGGCCTCCCGATAGCCCGCCAGCTCGGCCCGCGCCTCCGGGGACACGGCGAGAAGCTTCTCGAACTCCCGGGCCTCCTCGGAGCCCAGGGCGCCGAGGGCGTAGGCCGCGGCCGATTCCCGCAGCTTGTCATCGCGAGCGGTCACGTGGTCCGCTCCTCGAGCCAGGGCGCCAGCGCCTCGCGCAGCTTCTGCATCCCGAGGCGAAGGCGGGCCTTCACCGTGCCCGGCGGGGCCTGGAGCCGTTCGGCGATCTCCGACTGGGTGAGGCCTCCGTAGAACGCCAGTTCGATCGCCTCCCGCTGGGCCGGGGTGAGCTGGGCCACGGCTTCCCGCACCACCAGGCTGCGCTCGCTGGCCGCAACCTCGCCGTCGGACGCGGCGGCCCGGGCACTTGCCGCGGCGTCCGCCGGCGCGGCCACGGGAGTCGGCCGCGTGCGGCGCGGGGAGGAGCGGGCGGCATCGAGGGCGCGGCTGCGCGCCATGGTGACCAGCCACGACGCCACCGAACCGCGGGCCGGGTCGAAGCGCGACGCCTCGCGCCAGGCCTGGGCGAGGACCTCCATCACCACTTCCTCGGCACCGGCCCGGAGTCCCAGCACCCGGTAGGCGACGGCATAGGCCACTCCGCCGTGACGGTCGTACAGCTCGCCCAGGGCACGCTCCTCTCCGTCCCCCATCCGCGAGACGAGGACGCGGTCGTGAGCAGCGGCGGCAGGGTCGGTCGGACGCGCCATGGGACGGGGCCGGTCCTCGTGGCTTCGGATGGACGTGGCGTGCACCGGCAGTCGGTCCGAGTCTAGCCCCCACCGGCCGGCCGGGACAACCGGCGGCCGGGGATCACTCGCCGGGCGGGACCGCATCGCCGGCTCCGCCGGCGTATCGCTCTCCGGCTTCCACGCGGACGGGGAGCCGGTTGCCGGTCCAGGGCACGGGGCAGGGGAACGCGGTGCTGTAGGCGCAGAAGGGATTGCGCGCCCGGTTGAGATCGAGCCGGTAGCGGCCGTCGGGAAGCGGCTCCAGCGGGACGAAGCGGCCCGCGGGATAGCTCCCGGTGCCATTGGTGCCGTCCTGGAAGTAGACCTCGAGCTCAGCCTCGCCCGTGGAGGGATCCGGGATGCGGCGCACCACCAGGCTCACGGTGTCTCGACCGACCGGAACCCGTACGCGCCCCGCCTCGGCCGCCTCCACCTCGAATCCGTCCAGCGTGAGCAGCCGGACGGTCTCCGGCCGCGCCGCGGGGTCCAGGGGACCGACGAAGCTCCAGCTGCGGGCTTCGGGGTAGAACTCCGGAGCCTTCCGCGCCGCCGAGGAATCGTAGAGCGTGATCCACGGTGCCTCCCGGCGCCCGCCCAGGGCGAGCATCAGCGTGCCGAGCGCCACCGGCCGCCCCCGCGCCACGAGCCGCCGTCCCGCCGGTCCCTCGATCACCGCCCCACCACCCTGACGCAGGATCCGGTGCTCGCCGAGCCCGGGAACCGGGAGGTCGGCGTCGTCCGGTCCGAGCGTCAGCGCGTCTGCCAGGGGCCGGTGGGCCACGGCCGCGGCCGGAGAAACGGGTGAGCTCACCAGCCACCGGGTGAATTCCGCACGTTCCCGCGTGAGGGCGGTCTGCGCCGCCGCCCGGGTCGCGGCGCCGGAGAGGAGGGCCACCCAGGCGAGGAGGATCCATACGGCACGGGGGTGCCTTGGCATGACCGCAGTCTACCCGGAACCTGCGGGGCCCGCCACGCATCCGCGCCGCGTCGCCCGACTGGGCGGCTTCCCGCCTGGCCCGGCGGGGGATTCCGAGCGCCTCAGCCCCGGATCCAGCCCCAGAACCGGGCCGGATCCACCGCGGAGAGGTCTTCGAGGAGGGTGGGCTCGCGCTGCACCAGCTGCCGGATGATGACGCCGGTGATGGCGGCCAGCAGGATGCCGTTCCGGCCGTGGCCCGTGGCGTACCAGAGGCCGTCGAGGGCCGGCTCGCCCCCGATGAGCGGCGCGCCGTCGGGGCTTCCGGGGCGGAGCCCGGCCCAGGTCCGACGCGGGGCGCGGCCGCGGAGCAGCGGACAGATGCGGGTCGCGGCGTCCAGGATGCGGGTGATCCCCTCCTCGGTGGTGGCGGGATCGAAGCCCGCATACTCCATCGTGGAACCGGCCGCGACGGAGTCGTCCCGGAACAGCGCGTAGGCGTGCTTGACGTAGAAGATCCCGCGGGCCACTCCCTCGGGTCGCGCGAGTTCGACCATCTGCCCTCGGATCGGTGCCACCGGCATCGGCGCCGGGAGGCCGTCCACCAGCCCGGACCAGGCGCCGGCGGCGAGCACCACGTCGGGCGCGGCGTAGCGCTCTCGGCCCAGGACCCCGGTCACCCTCCCCCCGCGACGCTCGATGGAGCGCACTTCGTCCGCCACGACCACGGCACCCAGCCGGCGCGCGTCCGCCAGGCAGGCGGCCACCAGGGCCTGCGCATCCACGGCGCCTTCCTCCGGCGCCCAGAGCGCGCCCCGGCAGTCGCGCAGCCAGGGCCAGCGGGTGGCCACCTCCTCGTCGTCCAGCCAGTCCACCACGTGGCCCTGCTGCCGCTGCCACGAGACCCGGGCGAGGAGCGACTCCGCGTCGGCTTCGTCGAAGGCCAGATGGGCGATACCTTCCTGTCGGAGCCCGATGTCGAGGCCGGTGGCCTCCCGAAGCTCGGGTGCCAGCTCGCGGTAGAGGTCCCGCGCCAGGAGGCCCAACTCGAAGAGCGGAGTCTCCTCGCTCGCCTCGATCTGGGGTGCCAGCATGCCGGGTGAAGCCCTCCAGGCCTCGCCGGCCTCGGTGCCGCGTTCGACCACCAGCACGCGTCGCCCCGCGCGAGCCAGTTCGCGGGCGCAGGCAGCCCCGACGGCCCCGCCGCCCACGACGATAACGTCAACGGCTGTAGTCACTTGGCACTCGACGAAACTTTTTGAAACGTCGGGACGTAGGAAGGGCAGTCCGGCCGCGGAGCCGGCCAACGAGGAGGAAGATAGATGATCCGGTCGCTCATCGGCTACGCGATTTTCGCCGTCGTGGCGATCCTGGCGCTGAAGCTCGTCTTCAAGCTCCTGGGCCTCGCGTTCGGCCTGTTCTGGGCCCTGCTCTGGTTCGCCTTCATCGGCTTCGTGTTCTACCTGATCCTCCGGCTGTTCAGCCCGGGCACGGCGGACCAGCTGCGGGACATGATCAAGGGCAAGCCGACGGTCTGAGCGACCGGCGGAGGGCGGCGGC
>JAICEH010000012.1 GCA_025924275.1 Gemmatimonadales bacterium
AGATGGGCGTCCTCACCCGGCGGGAGCTAGACCGCCAGGTGCGCGCCCAGGTCGAGGAGCTGGAAGACGTCGTGGATGTCCAGCTCGCGGAGCGGCCCCTCGATCGCCACGGTCAGGTCCCCGCGCCGGACAGGATGTGGAGCAGGTCGCGCGCCGAGCGGAGCCGGCCGCGCGCCTCCGCCGCCCAGGCACTGCCGGGATCGGCGCGCACCAGCGCCTCCCAGGTCTCGGTCGCCTCCTCGAGCCGGCGGGCGCCGGCGAAGGCCTCCCCCCGGGCGAAGGCCGCGCCCGCGTGGCTCGGCGCGAGCCGGAGCACGCGTTCGGTGGCCTCCAGGGCCCGCTCGGGCCGGCCGTCCTGGACCAGGGCGCGAGCCAGCAGCACCAGGGCCTCGAGGTCGTACGGATCGGCGGCGAGCAGGGCGACCAGCACGGCAATGGCCGCACGCGGCGACTCGCGCCGCCGCAGCAGCTCGGCCAGCGCGAGGGCCGCCTCGCCGTAGGTGGGAAGGAGGTCGAGCGCGCGTCCGTACGCCTCGCGGGCCGCGGTCCAGCGCTCCCGCGCCTCCTCCAGCCGACCGAGGGACAACCAGCCCTGCGCGCGGCCGCCGTCCAGCGCGAGCGCCGCGCGAGAGGCCTCCACCGCCCCATCCAGGTCGCCCAGCCGCGCCGAGATGCGGGCCTGCAGCTCGAGGAGGTCGGGCCGGCCGGGCGCGGTGCGGAGCGCGGTCTGCAGCAGGTCGAGCGCCCCCACGGGGTTCCCCGCGTCGAGCCGGACGCGCGCCGCCATCTCCAGCGCCTCCGCGTCGTGCCCGAAGCGGGTCACCAGCGCCTCGCCGAGGGGTGCTGCGTCCGCGGCCCGGCCGAGGGCGAGGAGGGCGCGGGCCTCGCCCAGGGCCGCGTCGCGGGCGTCGGGATCGAGGGCGCGGGCCGCGCGGTAGCGCTCGAGCGCCTCGCCGTGGAGTCCGCGTCGGGCGAAGATGTCGCCCAGCACCGCCGCGGACTCGGCGGCCGGCGCGCCGCGTCCGCGGGCCCGCGTCACCTCGGCGGTGGCGAGCTCGAGGAGCCCCTTGCCGAGGTAGTCCCGTGCCAGCGCGAGCGGCTCCTCCGCCGCCGCCGGCGCCGGTTCCGTGGCGGGCCGCGCCAGGGTAGCGAAGAGTTCGTCGAGGACCCCCTCATCGACGGTGAACCCCTCCGCCGTGACGGCCGGGATGTCGGCCGAGAGCTCGGGGGCCACCGCGATGGTCGGATCCTCGAACTGGAGGTCGATCGCCAGCTGGTACTTCTGCGGCACGTAGTAGGGCTCGAGTTCGAGCGCCCGCTTCGTCTCCCGGAGCGCGCCGTCGAAGTCCCCCAGCTGGCTCAGCGTGAAGCTCAGGTTGTAGTGGGCCGCGGCGAAGGCGGGATCGCACTCCACGGCCCGGGCGAAGGCGTTCCGCGCGTCCTCGTGGCGTCCCAGCTCCATCAGCACCAGCCCGATCCCGTTCCACCCCGCGGCGTGGTCGGGCCGCACCGACAGCACCTGGCGGTAGGCCTCGATGGCCGGCTGGAGCCGGCGGCGCTGCACCAGGAGGAGGGCGAGGTTGAGCCGGGCCACCAGGAGCCGCCCGTCGGCGCCGAGGGCCGCGCGGAACGCCTCCGCCGCGGGCTCGGGCTCCTCCGCCTGCGCCAGCAGGACGCCGAGGTTGTTCCAGGCCAGCGCGTAGGCGGGATCGAGCGCTACCGCGCGGCGGTAGCCGTCCCGGGCCTCGTCGCGTCGGCCGGCCTGGTGGAGGCAGACGGCGCGCTCGTTCCACAGCTTCGGGCTGTCGCCGTACTCGGCGACCAGACGGTCGTAGAGCTCGAGGGCGGCGGCGTGGTCCCGGCGGAGGAGGTGCACCTCGGCCATGGCCTGGAGGACGAGGCGCGGATCCTCGCCCTGCTCCAGGGCCATCCGGTACTCGCGCAGCGCCTCGACGTGGTAGCCCTTCTGCCGGAAGGCGAGGCCGAGCCCGTAGTGGGCGAGCGCCGTGCCCTCCACCACCTGCGGGCGCGGGGCGGCCTCCTCGCGCCGCCCCCGCTGCCGGGTGAGGTCGAGGTTGGCCTGGGCCCGGGCGAGGGTGGGGTTGAGCTCGACCGCGCGGCGCGAGGCGCGGCGGGCCTCGTCGTGGCGGCCGAGGTCGCCGTAGACGAAGGCCAGCAGGTAGTGGGCGTCGGCGTACTCGGGGTTGAGCGTCACGGCCTGGCGGAGCTCGGCCAGGGCCTGGTCGTTGAGCCCGCGGTTGTAGTAGGCCTCGCCGACGTAGAAGCGGGCCACCGAGCTGCGCGGGTCCAGCTCGCCGGCCCGCTCGAACCACCGTGTGGCCGCTTCGATCCGGCCCCGGGCCTTCTCGACGAGGCCGAGCTGGATGAGCGCCGGGACGTCGTCGGGGTGGCGCGCCAGGAGCGCCTCGAACTCCTGCACCGCCTCCTCGTGGCGGCCCAGCGCCGCGCACGCCCGGGCCAGCTCCCAGCGCGCGGCGCGGTCGTCCGGCAGGCGCCGGAGGCGCTCCCGGAGCTCGGACACCTGCCGGTCGTAGTGCCCGCTCTCCCGGTAGGCGATCTCCAGGTTGCCCTGGGCCACCTGCATCCGCGGGTCGAGCTCCAGGGCCCGGGCGAAGGCGGCCATCGCCTCCGGCACGAGCCCCTTCTGGTAGTAGAGCACGCCCAGGTTGTTGTGGGCGCCCGCGTCCGAGGGGTCGATGCGGCGGGCGAAGGACCGGAGGACGGCGAGGTCCCTCTCCGGCAGCGGCGGTCCGGCCATCGACGTCAGCCCAGGCGGATGGCGTCGAAGATGGCGCGGAGGCTGGCCAGGTCGGGGAGGAGCAGGAAGTGCCCGCGGAGGGTGTCCCCCTGGTCGCCGAAGCGGAACGAGGTCTCCACGCAGAAGACGAAGTCCCGCTCGGTGCCGAAGTTCAGGTAGGTCGTCGTCAGCACCGCCGCCGCGAGGTCGATCACCAGCGCCGGCACCGACGGCACCAGCATCATCCCCATGAAGTCGCTCAGCGCGTTGAGGTACGCGCTGGTGAGGATGTTCCCCACCTCCTTGAGCCCGGACTGCTCCATCGCGCCGAACTCGGCGGTGGCGCCGGGCGGGCGGCGGAGCAGGATGTCGCAGAGGGCCCGGGCCGAGGCCTCGGGGAAGATGAGCAGCGTGCGCCCGGTGAGGTCGCCCATCATGTGCATCAGCACGCCGGCGATCACGTCGTCCGGCTGGCCGAGCAGCTCGGCGACGGCCTCCACCGGGACGATGTTCACCTCCGGCACGCTGATCATGATCGTGCGGTGGGTCATCTGCGAGAGCGCGGTGGCCGCGTGGCCGGCGCCGATGTTCGCCACCTCGCGCAGCGCGTCCAGTTGGAGCGCCTTGAGGTCCCGCACGTCGTCCATCGTGCCTCCTAGACCAGCACCGCGGCGTCGAGGATCAGGGCGGGGGCACCGTCCGGCAGGATGGTGGCACCGCTCAGGAAGGGGGGCGTGCCCAGCGGGGCATCGAACGCCTCCACCACGATCTCCTGCTGCCCGAGCAGGGCGTCCACCACCAGCGCTGCCTGGCGGCCGCCCACCTCGAGGATGATGCCCGGCCGGCGGGGGACCGCGCCCGCGGGCCGGCCCACGAGCCGGTCGAGGTGGAGCGTCGGGAGCGCGCGCCCCCGGAGGAGCACCGCCTCCCGGCCCTGCACCTCGGTCCGCGGCAGGGCGTCGAATTCCACCGTCTCCGCCACGAAGGTGAGCGGCACGGCGTAGCGCTCGGCCCCGGTCCGCGCCAGGAGGGCCCGAACGATCGCCAGCGTGAGCGGCAGCCGCAGGGTGAAGGTGCTGCCCCGGCCCCGCTCGCTCGCCATCTCCAGCGATCCGCCCAGCGCCCGGAGCCGCTCCACCACGGCGTCGATCCCCACGCCGCGCCCGGAGACCGCGCTCACCCGCTCGGCCGTGCTGAAGCCGGCCCGGGCCAGCACCCGGAGCAGCTGCTCGTCGGGCAGGGCTTCGACCCCGGCCTCGAGCACGCCGAGCGTCTTCGCCTTGGCGAGCACCCGCGCCCGGTCGATCCCGCGGCCGTCATCGCTGATCCGCACCACCACGCTGGCTCGCTCGCGGCTGGCCGCCACCACCACCCGGCCCGCCTCGGGCTTGCCGGCGGCGCGGCGCTCCGCCGGCGCCTCGATGCCGTGGTCCAGCGCGTTCCGCAGCAGGTGGACGATCGGGTCCCCGATCTCGTCGAGGATCGCGCGGTCGAGCTCGATGTCCTCGCCCTCGACCCGGAAGTCCACCTGCTTGCCGAGCTGCTTCGCCAGGTCCCGCACCGCCCGCGGGAAGCGGTCGAAGACCTGCCAGACCGGGGTGAGGCGCGCCGCGATCACGTCCTGCTGGACGCCGGTCACCAACCGCCCGATGCGGAGGGCCAGGCCTTCCAGCTCCCCGCCCGGGGCGAGGGCCGCGAGCTCCGCCAGCCGATGGCGGGCGACCACCAGTTCGGCCACCTGGCCGGTCAGGCTGTCGAGCCGGGCCAGGTCCACCCGAATGTGCCGGCCCCGCCCTTCCGTCCCGCCCCGTCCGGCCGCGGGTTCGGGCACGGTCACCGTGACCGTCTCGACATCGCCGGCCTCGCGGATCGCCGCCGTGAGGGCGGCCTCGCTGGCGCGGCCGAGGAAGCGAAACTCGAAGGCGCCGCCGAACCCGTCGAACTCGAAGGTCGCCGCCGGGGGCCGCACCTCGCGCACCTCGCCCAGCGCCTCCGCCCGCCGGAGCGCCAGGAGGGCCCGGGCGCCGCGCATCGGGGCGTCGGGCCGGATCCGCACCTCCACCACGAGCCCCACCGCCCCGGCGACCGCGGGCCCCTCGGCGGCGGAGCGCGTCTTCCGCCGCCGCCCGGCCGGAGCGGCGGCCGGCACCGCACGGCGCACGAGGCCTGCGATGGCCCCGGCGTCCAGGTCCGCGTCGCGGCCCGCGGCCGCCAGTTCGACCCCGCGCTCCAGCAGGTCCACCGCCCCGAGCAGGGCGTCGACCAGCGCCGCCCCCCGGGGTACCGCACCCTCCCGTACCCCCGCGAGCAGCGTCTCGACCTCGTGGGCACCACCGGCGAGCCGCTCGTACCCCATCGTCGCGGCCATGCCCTTCAGCGTGTGGATCGCACGGAAGAGCCCGTCCACCGGCTCCGCGGCCGACGGGTCCCGCTCCCACTCGAGGAGCAGCCGGGTGCAGGTGCGGAGGTGGCTTCGGCTCTCGTCGAGGAAGAGGGCCGCGTATCGGGCGAGGTCCATGGACGCGTCAGCCCAGGACGCGCTGGACCGCCTCGAGCACGCGGGAGGGCTGGAAGGGCTTGACCACGAAGTCCTTGGCGCCCGCCTGAATGGCCTCGACGACCAGCGCCTGCTGACCCATCGCGCTGCACATCAGGATCTTCGCGTCGGGGTCGACCCGGCAGATCTCGCGGACCGCCTCGATCCCGCCCATGTCGGGCATCACGATGTCCATCGTGACGAGGTCGGGGCTCAGTTCCCGGTACTTCTGCACCGCCTGGACCCCGGTCTCGGCCTCGCCCACGACCTCGAACCCGGCCTGGACCAGGATGTCGCTGATCATCGTGCGCATGAAGATCGCGTCGTCGCAGACGAGCACCGTGTGTGCCACTCGGGTCCTCCGGGATCGTGCGGGTCGGGCGGCGGGTGCCGCCGGGCTCAGGCTCCGAAGACCGGCGCGAGAATGGCCGGCAGGTCGAGCAGGACGAAGTGCCGGCCCTCGCGGTGGCCCACCGCCCGGACCCAGTGCGGGTCGACGCCGGGCAGGGCGTCCCTCGGCTCGATGGCGTCGGCGGCCACGGTCAGCAGGTCGCTCACCTCGCTCACGGCCAGCCCGGCCCGCCGGCCGCCGTGGTCCACGACGAGGATGGCGCCCTCGGCGGACGGGTCCGGCTCCTGGCCCAGGAGCCGGTGGCCGTCGAACAGGGTGAGCAACCCGCCGCGCACGTTGACCAGCCCGATCACCCCATCGGGGGCGCCGGGGATGCGCGTGGCACTCTGCGGCGGCAGAATCTCGCGGGCGGCGGTCGCGGGCAATCCGCAGACCAGCCGACCCACGCGGAAGATCAGGACCCTGCGGACGCCGGAATCATCCATCTGCTTTGAAGAAACGAAGATACCGGAGCGGCTCCGGCCCGGCAACGGCGTCGTCCGGGCCCAGCAGCTCTGCGATCGCCGGCCGCAGGTCGGCCGGCCACTCGGAGGTGAAGGCCAGCGCCGTGCCGGTGACGGGATGCCGGAACCGGAGCTCGGCCGCGTGCAACGCTTGCCGGGGACAGCGCGCGGCGAGCCGCTCGGCCGCCCCGCGACCGGCGCCGCCCATCCGCTTCGCGCCCCCCTCGTGGTACACCGGGTCCCCGACGACCGGGTGCCCCGCGTCGGCCAGGTGGACGCGGATCTGGTGGGTCCGCCCGGAGTGGAGCTCGCAGCGGACCAGGTCCACCGGGCCGAGCCGCGCCACCACGCGCACGTCGGTCCGGGCGCTCCGCCCGGCGGCCACCACGGCCATCCGCTTGCGATCCCTCGGGTGGCGCCCGATCGGCGCGTCGAGGACCGTCAGGTCCTCGTCGAAGTGGCCCCAGGCCAGGGCTGCGTAGGCGCGATGGATGCGCCGGGCAGCGAGCATCGCCCCGAGACGGCGGTGCGCGAGATCGCTCTTGGCGACGAGCAGGAGCCCGGAGGTATCACGGTCGAGGCGGTGGACGATCCCCGGGCGGCCCTCGGCGCCGGCCGAGAGCGGCGTGCCGCGCGCGACCAGCGCGTTCACCAGGGTGTCCTCCCAGTGGCCCGGCGCCGGGTGCACGACCAGCCCGGCCGGCTTGTCGATGAGGGCGAGGTGCTCGTCCTCCCAGACCACCGTCAGCGCGATGGCGGCGGGCCGGAGCGGGCGCCGCGGCGCCGGCTCGGGGACCGCCACCTCGAGCACGTCCCCCCGGGCGAGGACGCGCGAGGCGCGGGCCACCTCCCCGTTCACCCGCACCGCCTGCTCCCCCACGAGACGGGCGGCCTGGGTCCGGGAGAGGGCGAGCTGGTCGGCGAGGAAGCGGTCGAGCCGTTCGGTGCGGGCGACCGCGACGCTCAGGCGGAGGGGGGCGCCCACGGGCGGGGCGTCAGGACGCGGGGGCGGATTCGGAGGCGCTGCTGCGCCGCGCGTCCTCCCGCCAGAGCACGATCGCGAGGGCGATCGCGCCGCAGCTCACCGCGACGTCGGCCACGTTGAAGGTCGGCCAGCGGAGCGCGCCCACGCCGACGTCGAAGAAGTCCACCACCCCGCGCGGGCTGCGGAGCCGGTCCACCAGGTTCCCCGCGGCCCCGCCCGCCACCGCGCCCAGGGCGAGCTGGCGGAAGCGGTCGCCGTCGGGCGCCGTGCGGCTCATCCGGGCGAGCACCACCACCGCCACGACCGCCACGCCCAGGAAGATCCAGCGGGAGAGCGGGCCCAGGTGGAGGCCGAAGGCCGCGCCGGGGTTGTACACCAGCCGCAGCTGGAACCACTCACCGAGCACCGGCACCGCCACGGCGCGCAGCAGGCGGTCCTCGGCGACCAGCTTGGTGACCAGGTCGACCACCAGGACGGCCGCCGCGGTGCCCCAGAAGAGGCGCCGTTCAGCGGCGGGCGGCATCCTCCTCCTTCTCCTTGCACGAGATGCACAGCCGCGCGTGCGGCAGCGCGTCGAGTCGCTCGAAGCCGATCTCGTTGCCGCAGGTCTCGCACCGGCCGAACTTCTCCGGCGCGCCGTACAGCCGGCGCAGGGCCTGGTTCACGTGCCAGAGGTAGCGGCCCTCCTTCGACGCCATCAGGAACTGCTTCTCCCGCTCCATCGCGTCGGTGCCCTGGTCCGCCATGTGGAACGAGTAGGAGGACAGATCGCCGTCCGAGGACTGCAGGGTGGCGTTGAAGGACTCGTCGTAGTAGCCCAGCTCCTTCATCACGCGCGCCCGTTCCTCGAGCAGCCGCTTCTCCATGTGCGTCAGTTGCTTCTTGTTCATCAAGCGATCCGGGTCAGGGGTGCGGGGCCGCCGCGCGGCCGTCCGGGCGCCGGGCGAGCCCGAGGCGGGCCGCCAGGCCATCGATGTCCACGTCCTGCTCGAGCGCCGGGTCCGGGACCCGGTGCCCGACGTCGAGCCGCCGGGCGAGCACCTCGCCGGCGATCCAGTCCTGGTGGGCGCGGGCGGCCGCCTCGACCGCCGCGTCGCCGGCGACGGCGAGGTCGATCCGGTCGCCGACCGCGAGGCCGGCGTCCTTCCGCAGGCGCTGGATCCGGTTGACCAGCTCGCGGGCGAGGCCCTCCTGCCGCAGGGCGTCGTCGAGCCGGGTGTCGAGCACCACGACCAGCGGGCCGTCGGCCTGGACCACGCCCTCGACCGCCACGGCGCGTTCGACGGTCACGTCGCCCGAAAGATAGCGCACCGGCCCATCCTCGAGGTCGAGCGCCGCCTCCCCGCCGGCCTCGAGCGCGCGGAGCTGGTCGGCGCCCAACCGAACCACCGCCGCGGCCACTGCCGGCGTCCGCGCGCCGTAGCGCTTCCCCAGGGCCCGGAAGTTGGCCCGGCCGGAGAGCCGCACCAGCTCCGCGTCGGAGCCCACGACCTCGACGGCCTTCACGTTCACCTCGTGCCGGAGGAGCTCCAGCAGCGGGGCGAAGCGGGGCTGGTCCACCCGCGCCGGCGCCGCCAGGCGGAGCCGCGCGAGCGGCTGGCGCACCCGGAGGCCGGCCTCCTCCCGCGCCGCCCGGGCCAGCGAGGCCGCGCGGCGCACCGCGTCCATCGCCGCGGCCAGATCCCCATCGGTGCGACCCCGGCCGGCGGGGAACGCCGTCAGGTGCACGCTGGTGCCGGTGAGCGCCCGGTGCAGCCGGTCGCTGGCGAACGGGGCGGCCGGGGCCAGCAGCCGGCTCACCGTCACCAGCGCCTCGCGGAGCGTGGCCACCGCCGCGGGGTCCGCTGCCCGCCCCGGGGCCCAGAAGCGCGCCCGGTTGGTGCGGACGTACCAGTTGGAGAGGTCGTCCACCACGAATTCCATCAGGGCGCGCACCCCGGCGGTGATGTCGTAGGCCTCCCACGCGCCGCGCACCGCACGCACCGTGTCATCGAGCCGGCCGAGTACCCAGCGGTCCGCCAGCGTGGCCCCGGCCGGCGCACCCGCCTCGCCCGGCTCCGCGGCCGGCGTGGCACCGGCGTAGAGGGCGAGGAAGTTGTAGGTGTTGCGCAGCGTGTTGAGGAACCCGCCCGCGGTCTCCGGGATGCCCCGCGCGTCGAACCGCTTGGGCAGCCAGATCTGGCTCGACGCCAGCAGGTAGAGCCGGACCGCATCGGCGCCCTGCGCGGCGATCTGGGCCCAGGGATCGACCGCGTTCCCCCGCGACTTCGACATCTTGAAGCCCTGCGCGTCGAGCACCAGCTCGTTCACGACCACATTCCGGTAGGGGACCTGGTCGAACGCGGCGGTGGCGATGGCGAGGAGCGAATAGAACCAGCCCCGCGTCTGGTCCACGCCCTCGCAGATGAAGTCCGCCGGGAAATGGGCCCGGAACTCGGCGTCGCCCTCGAACGGCCAGTGCCACTGGGCGTAGGGCATCGACCCGGAGTCGAACCAGGTGTCGATCACCTCCGGCGTGCGCCGCATCTCGCCGCCGCAGCGGCAGGCCCAGCGATAGCCGTCGACGTGCGGCTTGTGCGGGTCGAAGTCGTCCGGCAGCGCGGCGCCCCAGCGCTCGGCCAGCCGGGCATAGCTCCCGATCACGTCGACGTGCGCCGGGTCGCGGTCGCAGACCCAGACCGGCAGGGGCGTGCCCCAGTAGCGGTCGCGCGAGAGGGCCCAGTCGACGTTGTTCTGGAGCCACTCGCCGAACCGGCCCGACCCGACTTCGGGCGGGTGCCAGGCCACCCCGGCGTTGAAGGCCGTCATCCGGTCCTTCACCGCCGAGGTGCGCACGAACCAGGAGTCGCGGGCGTAGTAGATGAGGCGGCTCCCGCACCGCCAGCAGTGCGGGTAGTTGTGGACGTGGGTCTCGGTGGCCAGGTGCCGGCCAAGCTCCCGGAGCCGGCGGATCAGGAGGTCGTTCGTCTCCCGCGCCGTGACCAGCTGCCCCTCGAGTTCCGGCCAGGTGGTCCCCTGGAAGACCCCGTCGGCGGCCACCGGCCGGAGCATCGCCAGCCCCTCCGCCAGGCCGGTCGCGTAGTCGTCCGCGCCGAAGGCCGGGGCCAGGTGCACCAGGCCCGAGCCGTCCTCCGCGGTGACGAACTCGCCCGCCACCACCACCGAGTGGCGGCCCTCCGCGGGAAGCGGTACGACGTCGAGCGGGCGCCGGTACCGCCGCCCCACGAGGGCCGCCCCGGGGACCACGGCCAGGCGCTCCCGCTCGGCCAGCGGGGTTCCGTCCAGCCGGATCGCCCCGGCGCGCTGCACGGCGGCCCAGAGCTTCCGGCCGCCGCCCTCGCCGGGGACCGCGTAGAGCCCGTAGTCGAGGTCGGGCCGCACGGCCACCGCCACGTTCGACGGGAGGGTCCACGGCGTGGTGGTCCAGACCACCAGCTCCTCCCCCGACCCGTCGTCGAGGGCGAACGCCACGTGGATCGACCGGTCCTGCACCTCCTCGTAGCCCAGCGCCAGCTCGTGACTCGAGAGCACGGTCCCGCAGCGCGGGCAGTAGGGCAGCACGCGGTGTCCGCGCACCAGGAGCCCCCGCTCGTGCAGCCGCTGGAGCAGCCACCAGACCGACTCGACGTACTCCTTCGCGTACGTGATGTAGGCGTGGTCGTAGTCGAGCCAGAAGCCGATCCGGTCGGAGAGCCGTTCCCAGTCCTCCCGGTACCGGAGGACGCTCTCGCGGCACAGCCGGTTGAACTCCGCCACGCCGAAGCGCTCGATGTCCTTCTTGCCCTGGAGCCCGAGCTGCTTCTCCACCTCGATCTCCACCGGGAGGCCGTGGGTGTCCCAGCCCGCGATCCGCGTCACCCGCTTCCCCTGCATCGCGTGGAAGCGGCAGACCAGGTCCTTCACCGTGCGGGCGAAGACGTGGTGGATGCCCGGCCGGCCGTTGGCCGTCGGCGGCCCCTCGAAGAAGACGAACGGGGGACCGTCCCGCCCGGCGTCCACGGTGAGGCGGAAGAGGTCCTCCGCCTCCCAGGTGGCCAGGAGCTCGCGCTCGAGCGCGTCGGCCGGCCCGTCGGGCCAGGGAGGCAGGGTCCCGTGACCGGCGGCGGCGCGGCGCCGACCTGGCGGTCGAGCCCGTCCAGGTCGGCGAGCTGGCGCTCGAGGATGTTGCGCAGGCTGGCGAGGTAGGCGTGGAACTGGCGCCGCGCGGTCTCGGCCCGCTCCCGGACCACCGCCTCCTGGCCCTGGGCCTCGCCGAGCAGGCGTTCCGACTCCACCCGCGCCTGGGCGAGGAGCGTCTCCGCCTGGCGGGCGGCCTGCTGCTCGATGTCCGCGCGGAGCTGCTGGGCGGCCAGGAGGGCGTCGTTCATCGCGCGCTCCCGGTCCCGGAAGGCGCGGAGCTGCTCCTGGAAGTTCCGCAGCCGCTCCTCCATCTGGGCCCGCTCGCGCAGCAGGCGCTCGAACTCCTCCGCCACCTTGTCCTTGAACGCCTGCACCGAGGCGCGATCCACGCCGCGGAAGGCCGGGGCGAACTCCTGGGCACGGATGTCGTGCGGGGTCAGGTTGAAGCCGGCGTCGCTCATCAGGCACGCTCCCCGAACAGCACGGTTCCAAGGCGGACGATCGTCGCGCCCTCCTCGACGGCGACCACGTAGTCGCCGGACATCCCCATCGAGAGCTCGGGCAGCGCGTGCCCCCGCCCGGCCGCCTCGTCACGCAGCGCCCGGAGGCGGGCGAATGCGGTCCGCTGCCGCTCCGGGTCATCGGTCAGTCCGGCCAGGGTCATGAGGCCCCGCGGCTCGAGCGCGGGCAGCCCGTGGATCGCGTCGAGCAGGGCGGGCAGCGCCCCGGGCTCCACCCCGCCCTTCTGGGGCTCCGCGGAGCAGTTCACCTGCACCAGCACCGCCTGGCGCTCGCCCGGGGGCATCCGGCGGGCCAGCGCTTCGGCGAGTTCCAGCCGGTCGAGCGAGTGGATGAGCGCGAAGCGACCGGCGGCGAGGCGGGCCTTGTTCCGCTGGAGGGTGCCGACCAGGTGCCAGGCCACCGGGACGTCCGCCGTGGCGGCCATCTTGGGCAGCGCCTCCTGGAGCCGGTTCTCCCCCACCTCCGTGAGCCCCGCCGCCCACGCCGCCCGTACCGTCTCCGGGCCGTGGGTCTTGGTGACCGCGACGATCCGCACCGGGTGGGTCCAGCCGCCGCGGGCCTGCGCCTCGCCGATCACCCGGCGCACGGTGGCCACCCGCTCGGCGAGGCCGGAGAAATCCATAACTCTCAAAAATAGCGGGCTCCCGGCCGGAATGGCACCGGAGGGGGAGCGGGGAGCGGGCCCCGCTCCCCCCTCCCCACTACCCTACTGCGGCCACACCGTGTCCGCGCCGGGGATGGTGAACACCCCGCGCTCCAGTTCGTTCACCCGTTCCACGATCGCCGGGTTCGGGTTGAGCTGTGCGGCCCGGCGAAAACTGGCCAGCGCGTCATCCCGGGCCCCCCGGCGCTCGTAGGCGAAGCCGAGCTGGGCCAGCACCAGCCCGAGGCTGTTGGAGAAGCTGCGGCTGGTGGGATCGGTCACCGCCTCGGGCGGGGCCTCGAGCAGGCCGGCGTAGCGGTAGGCGTCCCAGGCCAGCCGGCGGGAGAGCTCGACATCGAGCGGCGCCCCCGCGATGCCGGTGAAGTCGAGGTCGGCGCGCGTGGTGTCGGGCAGGCTGCCCTCCAGCCGGAACGCCAGCCCCTGTTGCACGGTCCAGCGCCCCAGCCCGGCCCGCTCCCCGCCGGTGGTGATGGCCCACGCGATCGGCCGGCGGCCCAGGTTCTCCATCACGATCCGGAGTGCCACGATGTCGCTCATCTGCAGGATCGTGCCGGCCGGGAGGGTGTCCGCCAGGGAGCCCGCCCGGAACGCCATCGGCGCCGGCAGCTGCTGGGGCACGGCCCGCAGGATCTCCGCGTCCGTCATCGTGTGGACCGGGCGGTCCGGCATTGGGGCCGGGGCGTCATGCCAGACGGCCGCGGCGGTGGCCGGGTCGAAGGGGCGCGCGGGCTGGTCGCGGAGCTGCCGCACGTACCAGTCGGTATTCGCCAGGGAGAGGCAGACCACCGTGACGTCGCGGCGGATGCCCTCGACCTCCTGGGCCCACCAGAGCGGGAAGGTGTCGTTGTCGCCGTAGGTGAAGAGGATGCCGTTCGGACCGACGGAATTGAGCAGGTTGTAGGCGGCATCCGCCGCCAGCCGTGCGTCGGGACCGTGCCGCCGGGAGGCCGCCTTGAGGTTGAACGCGAACGGGACCAGGGCCACCGCCAGCGCCCCACCCGCCAGCAGCCGCCCCCCGCCCCGGGCGAGCGCCTTCCGCGCCAGATCCGCCAGGCCGATGCCGACCCAGGTCCCCCAGGTGATGAAGCTGACCACGAAGAAGTAGTCCCGGTCCCGGACCTCGTGCTGCTCCACGTCCGGGTACCGTTCGTACCCGAGTCCGTAGCCGGGCTTGAAGTTCATGTACGCCACGAGCCCGAGCCCGGTGATCAGCCAGAGTCCCGCGTGGAGCCAGAAGGCCCCCCGGTCGGCCCGGCGCTGCGCCAGCGCGCCCTGCACGCCGAGCCCGAAGAAGGCCACCGTGACGAGCGACCGGAGCGAGAGGGTGAAGTCCTGCCCCAGCGTCTTGGCCCACTGCCAGTCGAAGTACTGGACGTAGTTCGCGAGCTGGAGGCCGATGATGGTGAGCGAGCGGCCCGGGTTGAACGGGCCGTGGGGCACGGTGGGGTCGTCGAACGGGGTCCGGATCGGGTACTGCTCCCGCCGGATGACGGCGAGGAGGCGCTCCCAGGTGGAGGGATCGGCCTCGTTGAGCACCGGCTGCTGGCCGGCGCGGATGTAGAGGAAGAGGTAGATCGTGACCCCCACGGCCGCGAAGGCGAACGCCAGGAGGGCGAAGCCGAGCGTGCCCGCGCTCGCGGCGAAGGCCGCCGCACCCAGGAAGCAGAGCAGCCCCAGCACCACGAGTCCGGTGCTCCCGAGCCCGGTGCCGATCAGGAGCGCCCAGAGCCCCGCCACCACCGCGGCCTGGGCCCATTCGCGGCGCCGCTCGGCCGGGTCGGCCGCGGGCCGGGTCCAGAGCGTGTGGCCCAGGAAGCCGACCACCGCCGGCCCCACCAGCAGCGCCAGCAGGTGGTTCCCCATCGAGAGCCCGCCGATGTACACCACGAGCAGCAGGAGGTGCGTGGCGCGCGGGGTGCCTCGGAGCGCCCGCCAGCGCAGCACGAGGAAGCTGATGGCGGCGATGGTGAACGTCGCCACCATGTAGACCTCGGTCTCGTTCGAATTCTGCCACGCGGTGAAGGCGAACGCCCCGGCCAGCGCGGCTGCCGCGGCGCCGCCGGTCACCACCAGGCGGCGGTCCGCGCCCTCGAGGCCCTCGGCCACGCGCTCCAGCGTCACGTGGGCGACGAGGAAGAAGAACCCGGCGCACAGCGCGCTGAAGATCGCGCTCAGGAGGTTGAGGCGCGCGGCGTAGTCCCCCACCGGCACCGCCAGCCCCCAGGTGTGCCCCAGCAGGGTGAAGAGCGGCGTCCCCGGGGGATGCGGAATGCCCAGGACCTTCGCGGCCGCGATGAATTCGCCCGCGTCCCAGAAGGTGACCGTGGGCGCGAGGGTGAAGACGTAGCCGGCCAGGACGGCCAGGGCCACCAGGGCGGCGGCACCCCAGGGTGGGCGCCGGAGCGGGAGGTCGGTCATCGAGTCTGGGGTACGGGATGGCTGGCGGTGGTATCGCCGGGGAGCCGCCCGGCGAGGGCCTGGCGGATGCGGTCGGGCCCGAGGGCCCGGTGGAGCCGCCCGCCGACGGCGAGCGAGACGGTGCTGGTCTCCTCCGAGACCACGAACACCAGCGCGTCGGTCTCCTCGGAGAGCCCGAGGGCGGCGCGGTGCCGGGTGCCGAGGGAGCGGTCGGCCAGGGGCTGCTGGCTGAGCGGCAGGATGCACGCCGCGCCGATGATCTCCGTGCCCCGTACCAGGAGCGCCCCGTCGTGGAGCGGGGAGTAGGGGCTGAAGACGGTGGCCACCAGGTCGCTCGAGAGCGCCGCGCGCATCGGCGTCCCGGTCCCGACGTACTCCTCCAGCCCGACCTCGCGCTCGACGGCGAGGATCGCGCCGGTGCCGGTGCGGGCGAGCCGCTCGAGCGACTCGGCGATCGCCTCCCCGGCCCCGTCCGCCGGGCCATCCCGGAAGAGGCGGAGGATCCGGGCCTGGCCCAGCCGCGCGAGCGCGCTCCGCAGCTCGGGCTGGAAGACGACGATTGCGGCGAACGCGCCGTAGGTGAAGATCACGCCGAGGAGGTAGGTGATGGTCGAGAGCCGGAGCAGGAAGGCCGCGACGTACACCCCCGCCAGGAGCAGGACGCCGAGCACGATCTGCAGTGCCCGGGTCCCGACCAGGAAGCGGAGGACCCGGTAGAGCACCGCCGCGATGAGCAGGATCTCGAGGAGGTCCCGCCAGTCCGGCGTGGGGAGCCCGGGCCCCACGCTCAACCCGCCCCGTCGAGGGCCGCGGCGAGGGCGAGCGCGTCCCGCACCGCGTCCGGCTCGTGCACCCGGAAGAGCCGGGCCCCGCGGTCCCACGCCAGCGCACACGCCGCGGCAGTGGCGCGGTCCCGGTCGCCCACGTCCCGGCCGGTGGCCTCCCCCAGGAACCGCTTGCGCGATGGCCCGACGAGGATCGGCCGGCCCAGTGCCAGGAGCGCCGAGAGTCGGTCGAGCAGCGCGAGCGACTGGGCCGGGGTCTTGGCGAAGCCGAGGCCGGGATCCACCACGATGCGGTCCGGCTCCACCCCGGCGGCGACCGCGGCGTCCACCCGCTCGCGGAGCTCCGCGACCACCGTCCCCACGACGTCCCCACCGTAGTCCGCCAGGTCGTAGCCGGCCAGGGTCTCGCCCGTGCCCCGCGAGTGCATCACCACCAGGCCGGCCCCCGCGCTCGCCACGGCGGGGGCCATCTCCGGGTCGAGCCGGCCGCCGCTCACGTCGTTCACCGCCGCTGCCCCCGCGCCGAGCGCCGCCCGGGCCACCTCGGCCTTCATCGTGTCGACGCTGACGAGTGCGGCCGGGAAGCGGCGGACGATCTCCTCCACGACCGGCACCACCCGGCGGCGCTCCTCCGCCGCCGGCACCGGCGCGGGCCGGCCGGGACGGGTGGACTCCCCCCCGACGTCGAGCAGCACGGCGCCGGCTTCGAGCAGCGCCTCGGCCCGCGCCAGCGCCTGGGCCGGGGCGGCCCAGCGGCCGCCGTCGCTGAAGCTGTCCGGTGTCACGTTGAGGATGCCGACCAGGACGGGGCGCTCGAGCGGGAGCGGGCCGCGCGCGGTGACCCACGCCGCCGGCGGCTCGGCGGGCAGGGCCAGCCCCACCGCCACGGCGACCTCCGCCAGCTCCGGCGGGCCGCCCCAGGGTCGCGCCAGGGCCGAGAGCCGCGCACGGCTCCCGGCCACGACGGCCCACCCGGGCCCGGTGAGGACCTCGAGCCCGAGCGTGGCGGTGGCGTGGCGGCGGAGCGCCTCGAGGGTGGTGGGGGGAAGGCCGGCGAGTCGCACCGCGGCCGGGGCGAGCCCGGCCGCAGCCGCGTCGGCCCGGACCGGGTCCCAGCCCCCCTCCCGGAGCGCCTCCCGGACCGCCCGCGGCGCGTGGGTCGCGAGCGGGCTGCCGGTCATGCGCCCGCAGGCTCGGCGGGCGGCGCCCCGAGGACCGGGGTCGGGCGCGGCGTCGCGGTCCCGGCGCGCGGGCCCGGCGCGGGCGGGAGTGCCGCCGCACTGGGCCGCGGCGGCAGCGTCTCGCCCCGCGCGAGGAGGTCGATCTCCTCCCGGTCGATGGTCTCGCGCTCGAGCAGCGCCTCGGCCATGCGGTCGAGGAGCGGGCGCTCGGCGGTGAGGATCGCGCTGGCCCGCGCGTACGCGGAGTCCACCAGGCGCTTGATCTCGCCGTCGACCACCTCGCTCATCCGCTCGGACACCTCCCGGCGCTGCGAGATCTCCCGGCCGAGGAAGATCTCCTGCTCCCGGTCGCCCACGGCCACCACGCCCACCTTCTCGCTCATCCCGAACTGGGTCACCATCCGGCGCGCGATCGTGGTGGCCTGCTCGATGTCGTTGGTGGCGCCGGTGGTGACCTTGTCCGGTCCGAAGACCAGCTCCTCGGCCACCCGCCCGCCGAACGCCGCGGCCAGGCGCCCCTCCAGCCATCCCTTGGTGTAGTTGTGGCGGTCCTCCTCCGGCAGCCAGGTGGTGAGCCCGAGGGCCCGGCCGCGGGGGATGATCGTCACCTTGTGGAGCGGGTCGCTGCCCGGGAT
>JAICEH010000013.1 GCA_025924275.1 Gemmatimonadales bacterium
GCACCTGGTCGGTGCCCCGCGATGCCGGGCTCGAGGGCGTGATGTACGGCGTCGAGCACGTCCAGGGTGCGATCTACGTGGCGGTCGGGCCGCGCGGCTCCTTCGTCTCCCGGGACGACGGCGAGAGCTGGCGCCGCCTCGGCCGCGAGGGCTTCAACTCCGTCGCCTTCGCCGGCCGCACCGGGTGGGCCGCCGGGCCGGGGGGCCGGATTGCCGGCACCACCCTCCCCGAGTCGGGGGATCCGTCGCTGGTCATCCTCCTCGTCGTGGACCAGCTCCTGCCGGACTATCTCGAACGGTTCGGCGCCCAGTGGACCGGTGGGTTCGCCCGCTTCCTCGCGGAGGGCTCCGTCTACCTGGACGGCCGCCAGGACCACGCCCTCACCGCCACCGCCCCGGGGCACGCAACGATGCTCTCCGGTCGGGTGCCGGCCCGGACCGGCATCGTCTCCAACGCGCTCGGGGTGAACTCGAACGACTGGCCCCTCCTCGGCACCACCGGCCCTGGTGCCTCGCCGGAGGCATTCCGGGGAACCACGCTCTACGACTGGCTCCGGGCCCGGGACGGCCGGACCCGGGTGCTGTCGGTGTCGGCCAAGGACCGCAGCGCCATCCTCCCGGTGGGAAGGGCCAAGGGCGACGTCTATTGGTGGTCGGGCGGCCGGTTCACCACCAGCCGCTGGTATGCGTCGGAGCTGCCCGCCTGGGTGCGCGACTTCAACCGGCGCCCCGGCATCCGCGAGCTGCGCGGGCGCCGGTGGGACCTCCTCCTGCCGGCCGCCGAATACGCCGAGCCGGACTCCCAGCCCTGGGAGCGGGGAGGGCGAGAGATCACCTTCCCCCACGTGATCCCCGCCGACTCGGCTGGCTGGCTCAGCCGGGGCCATCGCTTCCCCTGGACGGATTCCCTGACCCTCTCGCTGGCACTCGAGGGGGTGCGGCGGACCGGGCTCGGCCGCGGCGGCCGGACCGACCTCCTGAGCGTCAGTCTCTCGACCACCGACTGGGTGGGCCACGACTACGGTCCCGATTCCCGTGAGGTCCACGACCACCTGCTCCGGCTCGACCGGTGGCTGGGACGCTTCCTCGACTCGCTCGCCACCCTGGCGCCCGGCGGGGTCGTGCTCGCGCTCACCTCCGATCACGGCGTGCAACGCTGGCCCGAGTCGGAGCGAGCCCGGGGGCGGGACGCGGGCCGGGCCAGCGTGGGAGCGTGGGTGGCCGGCGTGCGCGACTCGCTCGAGGCGCGGTGGGGCACCGGCTTCGGGGTCCGGTTCGAGGACGGGCTCCTGCTCGCGGACCTCGCCGCGCTCCGCGCCCGGGGCGTGGATGCCGACGCCTTCGCCGCCCGGCTCGCGGCCGGGCTCCGCACCAGGCCGGGCGTCGCGGCCGCCTGGACCCCGCGCGAGCTCGCCGCGCTGCCACCCGACCACGAGGCCGCCGGGCTCTGGCGCCGGAACCTCCCGGTCGACCTGCAGTGGGCGGTGGTGGCCGTGGTGCGCGAGGGCTGGCAGTGGGCCGAGTCGGCGGGTTCCACCGACCACGGCAGCACGGCGTTGGCCGATCGCACCGTGCCCATCATCTTCTGGGGCGCCGGGGTGCGCGCGCGGCGCTGCGATGCCATCGTGCGCACGGTGGACATCGCGCCGACGCTGGCCGCCCTCCTCCGCATCCAGCCCACCGAGCCGCTCGACGGCGTCCCCCTCCCGCTCGACCGCTGCGGCCGGCCGGGCCGCTGACCACCATTTCCCGTCCGCCCCTTCCCGGAGCCTCCCTCCCGTGACGCCCTGCATCCGGTTCGCCCTGGTGGCCCTTGCCGCCGGCTCGCCCCTCGCCGCCCAGCAGCCGGACCCGGCACTCGAGCGCGCCCGGCGCGTCCTCGCCTCGGTGCCCCTCGTGGACGGGCACAACGACCTGCCGTGGGAGATCCGGGCGAACCGGCAGCACCCGCGGGACGTCGCGGCCTACGACCTCCGGGAGCGGACCCCGGGGCACACCGACCTGGCCCGGCTCAAGGCCGGGATGGTCGGCGCCCAGTTCTGGTCGATCTACGTGCCGGGCGAGATCCGGGACTCCGGCTTCGCGCGGGTGCAGCTCGAGCAGTTCGACATCGCCCGCCGCCTCATCGCGCGCTACCCCGAGGCACTGGTGCCCGCCCTGCGGGCCGCCGACATCGAGCGGGCCCACGCCGACGGGAAGGTCGCCTCGCTCCTCGGGTTGGAGGGCGGGCACGCCATCGAGAACTCGCTCGGCGCGCTGCGCGCGTACCACGCCCTCGGCGCGCGCTACATGACCCTCACCCACAACGTCACGCTCGACTGGGCCGACGCGGGCAGCGACGAGCACCGCCACGGGGGCCTGACCGCCTTCGGCCGGGAAGTGGTCCGGGAGATGAACCGGCTCGGGATGCTGGTGGACCTCTCCCACGTGTCCGACGGCGTGATGAGCGACGCGCTGGACGTGGGCGAGTCTCCCGTGATCTTCAGCCATTCGTCGGCCCGGGCGCTCACCAGCCACACGCGCAACGTGCCCGACTCGATCCTCGCGCGCCTGCCCCGGAACGGGGGGGTCGTGATGGTGACCTTCGTCCCGGCCTTCGTCTCGGACGAGGTGAACCGTGCGGAGCAGCGGCGCGACGCCGAGCTCCGCCGGCGCCTGGAGGGGGTGCGCGAGCCGGCCGAGCGTCGCCGGATCGGGCAGGAGGTGCGGGCGGCCCTCCCGGTGCCGCGGGCGACCATCGCGCAGGTGGCCGACCACATCGAGCACGTGCGCCGGGTGGCGGGAGTGGATCACGTCGGCATCGGCTCCGACTTCGACGGGATCGACATCGGGCCGGTCGGGCTGGAGGACGTGTCGACCTTCCCGAACCTGTTCGCGGAGCTGGTGCGGCGGGGCTGGAGCGACGGGGACCTGCGGAAGCTCGCGGGCGGCAACCTCCTCCGGGCGATGCGCCGCGCCGAGGAGGTGGCGGTGCGACTGCAGGCCGAGCGCGAGCCCTCGACCGCGACGATCCAGCAGCTCGACCGCTAGCGCCCGGCCCGCGCGTCGCGCCCGGCGGTGCCCTTCCACGCCACGACGCCGGCGCCCACCAGGCCGATGAGCGCGAAGCCGAACCACTGCAGCGCATAGCTCAGGTGAGGGCCGTCGTCCAGCGCCGCCGGCTCCGTGCGGCGGGGCCACGGTGGCAGTTCCGGGCCGGGCAGCTCGCGCACCCAGATCGCGGCGACGGGGAAGGGGAGCCGGGCCCGGATCCCGTCGCGGTCGAGCCCGCGCCAGGTGGTCACCCCGTTGCGCTCGAGAGGGTGCCCGCCGTCCTCGCGCGCCTCGAGCGCGCTCGCCAGGCCCCGGACCGTGCGGCGCCCCGGCTCGTCGAGCGCAGCCAGGTCGGCGTGCACGGCGTCAGGGGCCTGCACGAAGCCGCGGTCCACCAGGACCACCGTGTCGCTCCCCTCGAGCCTGAGCGGGGTCACGACCCGCACCCCCGGCCCGCCATCCCAGGCCTGCCCGCGAATCACGATCTCCGCAGCGCGGTCGAACTCGCCAGTCAGCGTGACCCGCCGGCCGGCGAGGTCCGCGCCCAGCCGGCCGGGACCCAGGTCCACCACCGGGGCCTCGCGAAGCGCGAGGGCCTCTGCATTTGCCGCGCGGCGTTCCGCCAGGCGGTCGACCTGCCAGATGCCCAGGCGAATGCACCCGGCGGCCACAAGGATGGCCACCACCGCCAACCCTCTCCAACTGCGTGACATCCTGTCTCCCGGCAAGGACAGGCGGGATGGACCCGCGGGCAGGCCCCCGGGCCTAACGCTTCCCCGCACAACGGGTTGTCGTGGGCCCCGGTCCCGGCCCGCGAGTTGCCTTCCAGGCTCACGGCCCCGCCGGACCCGTCCGGCGACGCTCGAACTTAACCTCGGACAGACTCGGAGATCCTCCATGCGCGCCGCGGCCCTGCGCCTGCCCGCCTCGAGCGCCCTCGGGGCACTCGCGCTCTCGCTCCTCGCCCTTCCGCTGCTGGCCCAGGAACACGGGGGCGGTCTCCGCGAAGTGCGGCCGGCGCCGCCGCCGCCCTCCGGCCGGAGCGGCTTCTTCATCGCCGGCGGACTCGGCGGCGGCTACGAGTCGTTCCAGACCGACGGGTTTGCCTGGACCGACGAGGAGCTGGGCGCGACCTTCCACCTCAAGCTCGGCGGCACGCCCTCGAGCGCCGTGCGGCTGGGCGGAGAGCTGGCCGGGTGGGGCACCGACGAGGCCGGGGTGGAGGAGTACGTCGGGAGCCTGATGGGCATCGTGCAGCTGTATCCCTCCCCCGCCGGCGGGTTCTTCCTCAAGGCCGGCGCCGGGTTCAGCTACTTCAACCAGCAGTTCTTCGACGGCTTCTTCTACCAGGAAGTGGACGACAACGGCTTCGGCTTCAACCTCGGCGCGGGCTGGGATTTCCAGGTGAGCCGCGGGCTCACGATCGGCCCCGTGGTGGACTACTGGCACCACGACTTCGGCGAGTTCAAGGAGCGGATCTGGAGCCTCGGCGTGAGCATCGGGAGCCTCTGAGCACGCCGGCGCGACGGGCACCTCAGGGTTGATTCCCCCTTGGCGGAACACTAGATTCTCCGCCCCACGCCCTGGTGGTGAAACTGGTAGACACGCTATCTTGAGGGGGTAGTGCCGAAAGGCGTCGCGGTTCGAATCCGCGCCAGGGCATCGGGGGCACCGCAGAGGGGCCCCCGACGTGTTTCCGCCACAGTAGCTCAGAGGTAGAGCTCTCGATTCGTAATCGAGCGGTCGTGGGTTCGATTCCCACCTGTGGCTTCGTGAAGGGATGACGGCCAGGCGTCGTGGCTCCGGCACTTGACCCCCATTCGTCCCCGCTCCCCGCACTCGCCCTTGCCCCCTCGGCCTCCGGCCCGCATCATCGGGGCCGATGCGGTCCTGCGTCCTGTTCCCCCTGGCAGTCATCGCCTGCGGCGCCGATGCCCCGCGGCCTTCCGCGGCACCCCCCGTCGCCGCGGTGAGCGCCGGGCCCACGGAGCGCTCGCGCCTCGGGGCGTGCGCGGCGGAGCCCGACGGCCGGTGGGCCCTGCCGGCGGAGCTCACCGAGGCGTCGGGACTCGCCTGGGAGGGATCGGCAGTGCTGGTCCACGGGGACGAGGTGGGCCGGATCTACCGGGTGACGCCTGCCGGGGGCGCCGTCCTCGCGACCGCCCTCCGGGGGGACCCGAAGGACGACTTCGAGGGCATCGCCATCGCGGGCCCGCGAATCGTGCTCTCCACCAGCGAGGGCCGGCTCTACGTGAGCGACTGGCCCGCCGGTGCCGTCGCCCCGTTCCGACGGGTGGAGACCGGTCTCGGCCGCGGATGCGAGCTGGAGGGACTGGGGTGGGACGGCGCGCGTGGCATCCTCCTCCTTCCCTGCAAGCGCTTTCGCGGCAAGGGACGACGCGACGGCCTCGAGGTTCGCCGCTGGGACCTCGCGCGGAGCGTGGCGCTGGCGCCGGTGACCGTGTCCGCCGGGGCGCTTGCCTCCGCCGGCCTGGACGGCTTCCGGCCGTCGGCCCTCGAGGTGGATCCCGCCACCGGCAACTGGCTGCTGCTCTCCGCCAACCCGACCGCCCTGCTCGAGATCACCGCCTCCGGGGCCGTGGTGCGCGCGGTCCGGCTCGGCCGCGGACACCGCCAGCCGGAAGGGCTCGCCCTCACGCCCGCCGGCGACCTGCTGGTGGCCGACGAGGGCGCCGGTGAAGCCGGCCAGCTCTCCCGCTACCGCTGCGCGCTCCCGTGAGTCGCCGCCTCGGCCTGCTCCCGGTTCTCCTGGCCGTCGCCTGCGGCGCGCCGCACGCCGCCCCGGTGCTCCTGCCGGCGCCCGCGGTTGGCGAGGTCGAGTGGACCGTGCTCCTGGTGGGTGACACCGGCAGCCCCGACCCGGTCGACGATCCCACCTTCGCCGCGCTGGAGGCGGCCGCGGCCGAGGCGCCTGCGCGCACGGCCATCGTCTTCCTGGGCGACAATGTCTATCCCGCCGGCCTCCCGCCGGAGGGCGATCCGGCGCGGGCGGACGCCGAGCGCGTGCTCGAGATCCACCTCGGGGCGGTGCGGCGCTCCGGGGCCCGGGCCTTCTTCGTCCTCGGCAACCACGACTGGCGAACCCACGAGGGCGAGTCGGACGGCGGCATCGGGTCGGCCCGGCGCCAGGCGGAGTGGGTCGAGGCTCACGGTGAGGGACGGGCCCGGGTCGTGCCGGCGGATGAGTGTCCCGGCCCGGAGGCGGTCGACGTCGGCGACCTGCGCCTCGTCTTCCTCGACACCCAGTGGTGGGTCGCCGACCGGCCCCCGCCCGCGCCCGGGGCCGCCTGCGCCGGGGTCGACAGTGCCGCGGTGGTCCGGGAGCTGGGCGCGGCCATCGCCGGCGCGAACGGCCGCCCGGTGATCGTGGCCGGCCACCACCCGATCGAGTCGGGCGGGAGGCACGGAGGCCACTTCGGCTGGAGGCACCACATCTTCCCGCTGACCGACCTGGCCGACTGGGCCTGGCTGCCATTGCCGATCATCGGCTCCCTCTACCCGCTGGTGCGGGGGAGCGGCGTCAGCGACCAGGACGTGGCCGGTGACCGCAACGTGGCGATGCGCGGGGCGCTGGAGCAGGTCTTCGCGGCCACGCCGCCTGCGATCTACGCCTCGGGCCACGAGCACATCCTCCAGGTGATCCGTCGCGCCCGCCCGCCGCTCCTGGCGGTGAGCGGCACCGGATCCACCGGCCACGGGAATTTCTTCACCTGGACCGCATCGACGGCGCACGCCAGCGCAGCGAGCGGGTGGGTCCGCGTGGACCGGCTGTCCGGCGGTCGCCTGCGCGTGGCCGTGATCGAGCTGGACGACGCCGGCGAGGCTCGTGAGACGTGGTCCGACTTCGTGAGGTGACCATGCGCACCCGGGAACGGCGGTTCGGCTGCACCGGCGGCAGGCTGGCGGTGGCGGCGGTCCTTGCGCTCGCGCCGTCCGGGCCGCTCCGCGCGCAGGACGACGGGTTCATCCGGGTGCCGGGCGCGACCGCGGGCGACACCGTCGAGGTGCCGGCGGGCGACTACGGCGCCGGGTGGCTGCACCGCGTGTTCTTCGGGAGCCGGTACCGCGACCTCTGGACCACCCCGGTGCGCGTGCCGGTGCTCGACCTGGCCACCGAGCAGGGCGGGCTCCGGCCGGAGGGGGTGGGCGGCGGGATGCAGACCCGGTCGCTCCGGCTCCGTGCCGCTGACGGGAGGGAGTTCGCCTTCCGCTCGGTCGACAAGGACCCTTCCTCCACCGTCCCGGAGGCGCTGCGGGGCTCGATCGCCGAGGACATCTTCCGGGACCAGGTGAGCGCCGCCCATCCCGCCGGCGCGCTCGTGGCCTCACCCATCCTCGCCGCCGCGGGCGTGCCCCACGCTGTGCCCCGCCTCTTCGTGATGCCCGATGACGCGCGCCTCGGCGAGTTTCGCGGCCAGTTCGCCGGGCTGCTCGGGATGCTGGAGGAGCGCCCGGCGGAACGCGAGGACGGCCCCGGGTTCGCCGGCGCGCTCGACGTGAAGGGCACCGACGGGATGCTGGAGGAGCTGGCCGAGGACCCGGCCGTGCCGGTGGACGCGAGGGCCTTCCTCACCGCGCGCCTCCTCGACGTCTACCTCGGCGACTGGGACCGCCATCCCGACCAGTGGCGCTGGGGCCTGGTGCAGGATGCCCGCGGCCGCCGCTGGATCCCCATTCCCCGCGACCGGGACCAGGCGTTCAGCCGGTACGACGGCCTGCTGCTCGGGTCGGCCCGCCGGGTCGAGCCCAAGCTGCTCGACTTCGGCAAGGAGTACGCGAGCCCCTTCGCCGCCACCTGGAACGGCCGGCAACTCGATCGCCGGCTCCTCACCGGCCTGGAGCGCCCGGTCTGGGACTCGACGGCGCGGGCGCTCCGGGCGGTCCTCACCGACGCCGTCCTGGACGCGGCGGTGGCGAGCCAGCCGCCGGAGTATGCCGCCGAGGCGCCTCGCCTCCGCGAGGCGCTGGAAGTGCGCCGGGAGGGGCTGGTCGAGTATGCCGGCCGGTTCTACGAGTTCCTCGCCGCCGAGGTGGATGTCCACGGCAGCGATCGGGACGACCGCGTCCGGGTCGATCGGGGGCGTGACAGCACGCTCGTCACGATCCACGCCGCCGGGACGCCCGCGCCGATCTTCCGGCGCGCGTTCCGGCGCGGGGAGACCGACGAGCTCCGGATCTACCTCGGGAAGGGCGACGACAGCGCTGCGGTGAGCGGCCGGGACGGGCCCCGCGTGCGCGTCATCGGCGAGGGGGGGCAGGACCGGATGCAGGCGGCGGACGGCGCCGGCGTGTCGTTCTACGATCTCGGGGAGGGCAGCTCGGCCGAGGGGGCCTCGCTCTCGCGTCGGCCCGGGCCCGAGCCCCCGCCGGTCCGCGACTGGGGCAGCTGGACCACCACCGATGTGCTGGTCACCGGGTCGAGCGACCTGGGCGTGATGCCGATCGCACGGGTCGCCTGGCGCCGGTACGGCTTCCGCCAGGTGCCCTGGGCGAGGAAGGTGACGCTCGAGGCCGCCTACTCGACCGGGTTCCAGGCGGGGCGCGTGATCCTCGACGTGGAGGACCCGCTGGAGTCGAGCACCACGATGCTCACGCTCCGCCTGCTGGGCTCGGGGCTCGAGACCCTCCGCTTCTACGGGATCGGAAACGGCACCACCGACGAGGAGGACCACGACTTCTACAAGGTGGAGCAGCAGGCCATCGAGGTCCGGCCCGGCATCCGGTTCGGGCGGGAGGGCGGCTGGCAGCTCGACCTCGCCGCGGGCGTGCGGATCGTCCGCACCGACCCCGGAGACGAGAACGCGGACCGGATCGTCGGCCTCCTCGAGCCGCCAGGCACGGGCACGGTCGGGCGCGCGGGGGTGGGCGCGGCCCTGGAGCGCGACACCCGGGACCGACCGCTCGGGGCCCGGACCGGCACGCTGCTCCGGGCACGGGCCGCGGAATGGCCCGTCACCTGGGACGACGCCGAAGGGGGCTTCGGCTCGGCGGGACTCGAGGCGCACGCCCACCTCTCGCCCGGCGACGGACCGGTGACGCTCGCTGGCCGCGTGGGCGGGACCGGCGTGTGGGGCGACGCGCCGTTCGACGAGCTCGCCTACCTGGGCGGGTTCCGCACGCTCCGGGGGTACCGGCAGAACCGGTTCGCCGGGGACCAGTCCGCCTTCGCGGCCGGCGAGGTGCGGCTCCGGCTCTTCACCTTCCGCGACATCGTCCCCGGGGAGTTCGGGGTCTTCGGGGCGGGGGACATCGGCCGCGTCTTCGTCGGCGGCGACGACGACGAGACCTGGCACCGGTCCGCCGGCGGGGGCGGGTACTTCGCGTTCGTCGAGCGCACCCTGGTCCTGGTGGCCGGCGTGGCGGGGAGCGTCGAGGGAACGCTGTTCTACTTCGGGCTCGGCTTCCCGGACTGAGTGTCACACCGCCGGGGTTGCGCCGGCCTCGACCCGCTCCTCCGGCCGCCGCTCCATCGCGAACCCCGGGCCGTCGGTGGCGAGCTCGAGGAGCATCCCATCGGGGGCGGGGAACCGGAGCGAGTGGAAGGCCCCCCGGTCCTCGATCCCGGTCGGCTGGAGGCCCATCGCGCGCAGGTGGTCCTGCCACTCCCGGAGGTCCTCGACATCCTCGACCCGGAAGGCCACGTGGTGGGTCTGTCCCACGCCCGCCCGGGCGCGGCGCGCCATCGCGGGCCACTCGAACAGGGTCCAGCCGCTGTGCGGATGGACCGTGCGGCCGTCGTACCGCGCCCAGAACCAGTGCGGCATGTCGGGCGCGTCCTGGTTCACGCTCCGCTTGACCAGCCGGAGGCCGAGCGCCTGGTGGTAGAACTCGTCGGCGCGGCGGATGTCGTCGGTCATTCCGGTGATGTGGTGCAGGCCGTCGAGCCGCATCTCCGGCGTGATCACGGGAACCGGCTCGGGATGGACCAGCGCCCGGATCGCCGCTTCGTCCCGCCCGCCGCGGAGCTGCGCCGAGGGCGGGATGGTATCCGCCTGGCCGAGCGCGTCGGCCGGCTCGTCGATCGCATATCCCGGGCCCCTGGTGGCGATCTCCACCACCTGCCCGTCGGGGTCGGCGAAGTAGATGCTCCGGAAGTAGCCGCGGTCGTACGGTCCGGTCACCGGCACGCCGGCGTCCTGGAGCCGGCGCTTCCACCGGAGCTGGGCTTCGGGCGTGCCGACGCCGAGCGCCAGGTGGTGGATGCCCCCGATGCCGTAGTGCCCCCGCGGGGCATCCCCCCAGTCGAGGAAGCTCACCAGAGTGCCGGGCCGGCCTCCGTCGCGGCCGAGATGCAGCTGGGCGCTCGAGGGGTCCGCCGGGCCGGTCCGCTGCCCCACCAGCTCGAGGCCCAGCAGGTCCCGCCAGAACGCGAGCGTACGCCCCGCGTCGCTGGCGACCAGCGTGATGTGGTGGAACCCGTCGGTGATGCGGGGCGTGGTCATCTCCGTCCCTCCGTCGCGGCGGCCACGCGCTCGATCCAGCCGCGGGCCGCCGTCAGTTCGTCCTGGGTGATCTGGTGACCGCCGGGATGGTCGGTCGTCGTCACCTCGGCGCCGCCGGCGTCCAGCGCGGCGCGGCCCGCGACCGCCATCGCATAGGGCACGCTCGCGTCGTCCCGCCCGTGACCCCAGAAGACCCTGAGCTCCCTGGCGGCCTCGGTCCGGACCGTGGGGTGCTCCGGCACGAAGCCGCTCAGGTTGAGCACCCCGGCCACGGTGCCCGGCCGGCGGAGCGCCTGGCCGAGCGACATCGTGCCGCCCTGGGAGAACCCTCCCAGGATGACCGGGCCGTCGGCGCCGAGGCGGGGCAGGGCGTCGAGCAGCTGGGCCAGGGCCGACTGGCTCGCCTCGAAGTGCTCGGGGTCCGGCGTGGCCCCGCCGAGGAACCGGTACCAGGCCCAGCCGCCCCCGTACCCCAGGGCGGCCCCGTCGTAGGGGCCACGCGGCAGGACCAGGGTGGCATCGGGCGCCAGCAGCTGGCCCAGGGGTTGGAGGTCCATCTCGTCGCTGCCCCGCCCGTGCAACAGGACGAGGCTGGGGGCGCCGGGGATGCGGCGCTCGGGCGTCAGGATGCGGTGATGGAGCATCGAAAGTCTCGCCGGGTGTCGCGGGGCGTCTCAATTAGTCCCAAATTTCACCTTAGTGCTAAGATAACGCCTGCGCCGACACCGTCAACCCCCGGTGACACCGATACCTGCGGGGGAGCAGGGCTACCGCGGCCCGGGGCCCGCGGCTACTTTACCGGCCCCGGACCCGCCTCATCGCGCGGCCCGGGCTTTCGATCGGGACGTAGCGCAGTCCGGTAGCGCACTGCAATGGGGTTGCAGGGGTCGCGGGTTCAAATCCCGCCGTCCCGACTGGTCGAGGGCCGGTCCGAGTGGGCCGGCCTTTCTTCAGGTCGCGAGTCGCGAGCTGCGAGTCTCGACAAGCCAGCTCCCCTCTCCCCTCTCCCCGCCTTGATCGCCCTCGCCACCTCCGCCGACCACCCCGGCCTGGCCCCGGACGACCAGCTCCTTCTCGCGGCCCTCCGAGCCGCGGGGGCTGAGGCGGAGCCCGCGGTGTGGGACGATCCCGCCTATCCCTGGGCGGACTGCCGGCTGGTGGTCGTCCGGTCCACCTGGGATTACGTCGGCCGCCGGGAGGAGTATCTCGCCTGGGCGGACGCCACCGGACGCGTGACCCGGGTGGAGAACGACCCGGGGACCCTGCGCTGGAACACCGACAAGACCTACCTCGTCGCGCTCGAGCGCCGCGGCGTGGCCGTGGTTCCCGGGGCGATCCTCGCGGAGTCCTCCCACGGGGGTCTCGAGCGGCTGCTCGCGGCCCGCGGGTGGGGCGAGGCGGTGGTGAAGCCGGTGATTGGCGCCGGCGGGCAGGACACCTTCCGGGTCCGGGCCGGCCGGGTTTCCTCCGCGGGGGAGTCCCTGGCCGCGGCACTCGCCCGGTCGCCGATGCTGGTCCAGCCCTTCCTCCCGGTGACGGACGAGGGCGAGCTCTCGCTCCTCTGGTTCGGTGGCGAGTTCAGTCACGCCGCCCGCAAGCGTCCGGCGGCGGGGGAGTTCCGGGTGCAGGAGCAGTTCGGCGGCTCGACGGTGCCGGCGGTGGCCGGCCCGGAGGAGGTCGCGCTGGGTGGCCGGATCCTGGCCGGCCTCGACCGATCCCCCCTCTACGCGCGGCTCGACTTCCTCCACGACGGCCGCGGCTGGCTCCTCTCGGAGATCGAGCTCACCGAGCCCTCGATGTTCCTCGCGCTCGATCCCGCGGCCCCGGCCCGGTTTGCCCGTGCGGTGCTCGCCCGGGCCTGAGCCCGGCCCTCCCGCTTCCCGTCCCGGGCCCGTGGCGCGGAGGCCGTGGCGCCGCGGCCCGGCGGAGTAGATTCCGCCGCATGTCCCCGGCCCAGGCCTCCCCGCTCCCGTCACACCGGCTCCGCCTCGTCTTCTGGGCCGCGGTGGCACTGGCCGCGTTCCTCTTCTGGCGCGGCAACCTCCGCGGACCGTCCCTCGACGACATCTCCCTGCCGGAGGGTTTCCGGCTCGAGCTCTGGGCCACCGGGGTCGAGGACGCGCGGCAGATGGCCCTCGGGCCGGGCGGCACCGTGTTCGTCGGCACGCGCGATCTGGGGCGGGTGTACGCCGTCACCGACGAGGACGGGGACGGGCGCGCCGACCGGGTGCGCACCCTTGCGGAAGGGCTCGACCGGCCCAACGGGGTCGCCATCCGCGATGGCGCCCTGTACGTGGCGGAAGTGAGCCGCATCCTCCGCTGGCCCGCCGTGGAGGACCGACTCGACGCCGGTCCCGGGCCGGTGGTGGTCCATGACGGCTACCCGACCGAGGGGCACCACGGGTGGAAGTACATCGCCTTCGGCCCGGACTCGATGCTCTACGTGCCGGTCGGCGCCCCGTGCAACATCTGCGCGGCCGACTCGATCTTCGCCACCATCACCCGCCTCCGGATCGACTCCGCCGGCACCGCCGACTCCGCCGGCCCCGAGGTCTACGCCAGGGGCGTGCGCAACACCGTCGGCTTCGCCTGGCACCCCGCCACGCGCGAGCTCTGGTTCACCGACAACGGGCGCGACTTCCTGGGGGACGACCTTCCCCCGGACGAGCTCAACCACGCCCCCGTGCCCGGGCTCCACTTCGGCTTCCCCCACTGCCACGGCCGCGCGATTCCCGACCCGGAGTTCGCCCTGGGGAGGGAGTGCCGGGAGTTCACCCCGCCGGCCGTCGAGCTCGACGCGCACGCGGCGGCCCTCGGGGTGCTCTTCTACACCGGGACGATGTTCCCCGAGGAGTACCGGGGCCAGCTCTTCGTGGCGGAGCACGGGAGCTGGAACCGGACCCTGCCCCAGGGCTACCGCCTGATGCTGGTCCGGTTCGAGGCGGGAAAGCCGGCTGGCCGGGAGGTCTTCGCCGAGGGGTGGCTCCGGCGGAGCCGGGCGTGGGGCCGCCCGGTGGCCCTGCTCCAGCTGCCCGACGGGTCGGTACTGGTCTCGGACGACCGGGCGGGGGCGATCTACCGGCTCACCTGGGAGGGCGAGGCGAGCCGGTAGCGCCGGGGCTCAGCTCGCCTTCCGCAGGCGGATGCTGCCGTTCACCGTGGACAGCTCGAGGTCCCGGCCGCCGCTCCCGATGGTGCCGTTGATGCTCCGCGGTCCGAACCGGCCCTGCACCGTGAGCGGGAAGTCGGTGGTGATGTCACCGTTCACCGTCTCGGCCTCCACCCGGAGGTTCGCGTTGGCCGGCAGGGTCACCTCGATCGAGCCGTTCACCGTCTCGAACTCCCAGTTGCCGGTCCAGTCGGCGCGGCCCAGCGACACCTTGACGCCGCCGTTCACCGTCTCGCCCCGCGCGAGGCCCGTGGTGGACACCGTGATCCCGCCGTTCACGGTGGCGGCCACCACGTCGCTCCGGAGCCCCTCCGCCTCGATCCCGCCGTTCACCGACTGGGCGTCGAGCTTGACGCCCGCCGGCAGCCGCACCGTGAACCGCACCTCGACGTCGTTGTCCTCCGTGTTCATCCGGTACTCGTCGCCCGGGGCGCAGCGGTTGCGGCCCCGGCGGTCGGGGTAGACGGCGCAGATCGTGACGCCGTCGGCGTGCTCGATGGCCTCGACCTTCACGGTGGCGGGATCGTCGTCCCGGCCCTTCTTCGTCGCCGTCACCTCGACGTCCGGGCCGCTCGCCAGGGTGACGTCCACGTCGCCGTTGACGCCGCGGATCTCGAGGGTGCGGCCCTGGGCCAGCCGGCCGGACCAGCGGAAGTCCTGGGCGGCGGCGGGTCCGGCCGCGGCCGCGGCGAGGAGGAGGACGAGGGGCAATGCGCGCATGGTCGGGTCTCCCGGGTGATCGGTCAGGGGCCGGTCCGCTGGAGGCGGATCGTGCCGTCGAAGGTCTCGAGGTGCACCTGGGCGCCGCCGCGGCCCAGGGTGAAGCTGAACTGGCGGCCGGCCTTCGCCGACTGCGTGATCGTCACGGGGATGGTGCTCTCGAAGTCGCCGCTGAAGGTGGAGACGGACACCTCGGCGTCGGGCCCGCCGCCGAGGGCGGCGGTGACGTCGCCGTCGTGGGTGGTGAGGCGGTAGGTCCCGCCGGCGCGCACCGGGCCGCGGACGCTGACGTCGCCGTCCACGCTGCTGGCCAGGACGCTCGGGCCGTCCACGTCGACCAGCTCGATGCTCCCGTCCACCGCGGTGACCGTCACGGCCCCGCGGACGTCGCGGACCACGACGTCCCCGTCCACCGAGCTCACCTGGAGCCGGCCGCGCACGCCGGAGGCGGTGATGCTGCCGTCCACCGAGGCCAGCTCGACAAACTCGCCCCCGCCGGTCAGGCTGACGTCGCCCTCGATCGTGTTGGCGCGGACGCTGCCCTGGACCCCGTCCACCGTGATCGTGGTCTCGTTGCCGTCCAGGTCGAGCGGGGTCGCGGCCGGCACCCAGATCGTCAGGTCGCCCTCCCCGCTCCCCCGGCCTGGCTGCACGTGGACCCGCACGGTCCCGCCGCCCCGGCTCAGGTCGAGGCCGCCGGCGTGCCCGCGACCGGCCTGGCCGGGCTCGTCGAGGCCCGCGGCCTGGATCCGCATCTGGTCGCGGGTCCACCCCTTGACGGTGATCGACCCGGAGAAGACCGAGGCCTCGAGGCGCTCGCCCCGGCCCACGGCGAAGGTGGTGTCGAAGGGCTGGGCCTGGCCACCGGCGCCCTGGAGGGCGATGGCGACGGAGGCGGCGAATGCGATCATCACGGGCTCCTCGGGGTCAGGACTCGGAGGCGACGAGCCCCGCGGCGTGCCGCAGCAGCTCGATCTTCCGCCGCATCGTTTCCTGCAGATGGGCGTTGAGGTACGGATTGGCCGGGTCGGAGGCGAGCGCCTCGCGGGACCGCGCGAGCGCCCGGTCGATCGTGGCCAGGCTCTGCTCCAGCACCCGGACGGTGCGGGGATCGAGCCGCCCGCGGCCGGCGTCGAGCACGGCCCGGAGCTCGGTGACCGCCTGGTCCCACGCCGCGCCGCCGGGGACCGCGACCGCCGGCTGCACCGCGGGGGCGGGCGCGATCACCGGCATCCCGGCGCCGTCACTGGTGCCGCCGAGCGAGCCGAGTGCCACGGCCCCTCCGGCGCCCACCACCGCGAACGCGAGCCCGGCGGCCAGCAACTGGGGCAGGGAGAAGGCGAGGACGCGCCGCGGGGCGGTCGGGCGGTCCGGCCGCCGGGCCGTCGAGCCGCCGAGCCGCGCCCGGATTCCCGGCCACAGGTCCGCCGCCGGCTCCCCGTCCTCCAGCGCCCGGGCCTCGGCCACGATGACGCGGAGCTCGCCCAGCACCTCGCGGCACTCCGGGCAGCCCAGGAGGTGCTCCTCGCAGGCATCCCGCTCCCCGGGGGTGAGCTCCCCATCCAGGTACGCCGAGAGTCGGTCGGTCCAGTGCGCGGTCATCGGTCTCCTCACCGCTCGAGCAGTCCCCGGAGCGCCATGCGGGCCCGGTGCAGTTGCGACTTCGACGTGCCGGAGGTGATCCCGAGTCGTTCGGCGATCTCCTCGTGGCGGTACCCCTCCACGTCGTGGAGGACGAACACCTGTCGTGCCCCGCCCGGGAGCCGCGCCATCGCGGCCTCGAGGTCCTGCCGGAGTCCTGCCGGCGCGTGGCGGGCCGGGGCCAGGTCCACCGCTCCCTCGTCCTCCAGCCACCGGTTCCGCTCCGTCGTGCGCCGGCTCCGGTGGGCCAGGATCACGTTCACCGCCAGCCGGTGGAGCCAGGTGCCGAACTGCGACTCCCCGCGAAAAGTGCCCAGCTTGGTCCAGGCCCGGACGAAGACGTCCTGGGTGACCTCGTCGGCCTCCTCGGCCGACCCCAGCATCCGGCGGGCAAGCCCGTGGACCCGGGCCACGTGGGCCCGGTAGAGCCGCTCGAAGGCCGTGGCATCCCCGGCCGACGCGAGTGCCACGTCGGCGGCTTCCCCCTGGGCGCGGACCGGCTCGCGCGGTGTGGTCAGTAGCGTCACTCCGGGCCCTGGGGCTGGCGTCACCCCGTTGGACAGGCAGTCGGGGGAGAAGGTTGCAGGGTGGAGGGGAGGAAGGGGAGAGGGGAGAGGGGAGAGGGGAGAAGGGAGAGGGGAACAGGGAACGGGGAACGGGGAACGGGGAACGCGTGCGCGACCCGCCGTCCCGCCGTTCCGCCGTCCACCCATCCGTCCATCCGCCTATCCGTCTGCCCGTCCCCCGGGTGGCGCCACCGCCCCCGCCCCGGCCACCTTTCCGGTGGGCCTGGCCGGGCCCCCCACGGAGTGAACCACCATGACGAGCACGATGGCCGCGAGCGAGATCCGCGCGCCCCGGGGCACCGCCCTCTCCTGCCGAGGCTGGCACCAGGAGGCGGCGCTCCGGATGCTGATGAACAACCTCGACCCCGAGGTCGCGGAACGGCCGGAGGACCTCGTCGTCTACGGCGGGTCGGGCAAGGCGGCGCGGAACTGGGCGTGCTACCACCGCATTGTCGAAACCCTTCGCCGGCTCGCGAACGACGAGACGCTGCTGGTGCAGAGCGGCAAGCCGGTCGGGGTGTTCCGGACGCACGAGGAAGCGCCGCGGGTCCTCATCGCAAATGCGCACCTGGTGCCCCGCTGGGCGACCTGGGACGAGTTCCGCCGGCTCGAGGAGCTGGGGCTGACCATGTACGGCCAGATGACGGCCGGCTCGTGGATCTACATCGGGACGCAGGGGATCCTGCAGGGCACCTTCGAGACCTTCGCGGCCGTGGCCGACAAGCGGTTCGAC
>JAICEH010000014.1 GCA_025924275.1 Gemmatimonadales bacterium
ACCGGCCCTGGCCCGACTCGCACGGCGGTTCCGGGAGTACGGCCCCGCCGCCAGCGAATACCCGATGGTCCGCGACGCGCTGCTCGACGTGCTCGTGGAAGGACATCCGGAGGCTTCGCTCGAGCTCCGGCGCGCGTGGGGCAGCCTCTTCGGGCTGTTCGCCGCCCTGGTCGAACGCGCGGGGAGACTGAGGGTGGCGGAACCGGGCGGCGGGACCGGGCGGCTGGACTCGACGGCTGGACTGGACGGCTGAATTCGACGGCTGAACGGGACGGCTGAACGGGACGACCGGATCCGATCTCACGGCCGTCCTCCTCAACCGACACCACAACGAACGACTGCGAGGTATCCGGAATGACCGCCTGCCCCACCCCCCTGCCGGGGACGATCCACCGGGCTGCCGCAGCGCCCACGCGGCGGGCCTGCGTCCACCTCGCCGGCCTCGCCCGGATCGTCCTCCGGGTGCGTGACCTCCGCACCTCGCTCCGCTTCTTCGGCGGCACGCTCGGCCTCCCGGTGGCGGTGTCCGGTCGCCGGACCTTCGTCCGGGCGGGCGGGAGCGAGCTCGAGCTGCGCGAGGAGCCCGGGATGGCGATCTGCGGCGCGGCCTCGACCGATGTCTTCACGCTCGGCTGCGGCAACCTGGCCGAGCTCAACCGCGCCGCCGGCCTCCTCGCGGCGGCCCGGGTACCCAACACCGGCGTGATGCAGGATGCCGCCGGGAAGCACTTCGTTCGATTCACCGACCCGGACGGGAGGGTGTTCGAACTGATCGTATAGCAGGGCGGCTCGGCGGCTGGCCCGGGGGTGGAATACGGACAGTATGGCGACAGCATAGCGCCAGTCTTGCGACAGTACGGCGCTCCGCCCCCTCGCCCCTCCCCTGGTCCGCCGGACCTCGCCCGCCGTGCCGTCGCGCCGCCGTGCCGCCTATATTGTTGTGAATGGCCCGCATCCTTGCCATCGCGAACCAGAAGGGCGGCGTCGGCAAGACCACGACGGCCGTCAACCTCGCCGCCTCGCTCGCGATCGCGGAGCGGAAGACGCTGCTGGTGGACGCCGACCCCCAGGGCAACGCCACCAGCGGGGTAGGCGTGCCCCGGGATGCGTTCGGGCCATCCGTCTACGAGGCGGTGGTCGAGGGCCGGCCCACCGCGGAGGCGATCATCCGCGGGGTCACCCTGCCCTTCCTCGACGTCCTTCCCGCCACCCAGGACCTGGCCGCCGCCGAGATCGAGCTGGTGGACCAGGAGGGTCGACAGACGGCCCTCCGGCGCGCCCTCGCCCAGGTGGAAGCGGGATACGACTACGTCCTGATGGACTGCCCGCCCTCCCTCGGGCTCCTCACCCTCAACGTCCTCACCGCCGCCGACGGCGTCATCATCCCGATCCAGTGCGAGTACTACGCGCTGGAGGGGATCTCCCAGCTGCTCAACACGGTCCGGCTGGTCCAGCAGAACTTCAATCCCGCGCTCGCCATCGACGGCGTGCTGCTCACGATGTACGACTCGCGGCTCAACCTCTGCCGCCAGGTGGCGGCGGATGCCAAGGAGTACTTCGGGGCCAAGGTCTTCCGCACCGTGATCCCCCGGAACGTCCGGCTGGCGGAGGCCCCGAGCTTCGGGCAGCCGATCCTGCTCTACGACGCCCAGTCGGTGGGGGCGAAGAGCTACCTGGCCGTGGCCCAGGAGCTGATGCGGCGGGTCGAGGGCGCCGGCGAAGCTCGCGCGGCTGCGGAGGCCGCCGGATGACGGGGCCCTCGGGCGGGGGGCAGCGCCGGCTGGGTCGCGGACTCGAGGCGCTGCTCGGGCCGGTCTCCCGGGAGGAGGCCCGGAGGGAAGGGGCGCTCCGGGACCTGCCGATCACGGCGGTCGAGCCCAACCCGTTCCAGCCCCGCCAGCGCTGGGACGAGGCGGCGCTGGCCGAGCTCGCCGCCTCGATCGAGGCGTCGGGGCTGCTGCAGCCGGTGGTGGTGCGGCCGCACGGCGAGGGCCGCTGGCAGCTCATCGCCGGGGAGCGCCGCTGGCGCGCGGCCACGCAGCTCGGCTGGCGCCAGATCCCGGCGGTGGTGAAGGAGGCGGACGACCGCACCCTCCTCACCCTCGCCCTCATCGAGAACCTGCAGCGGGACCAGCTCACGCCGATGGACGAGGCGCGGGGCTACCAGCGGCTGCAGGAGGAGTTCGGGCTGCCGCAGGCCGAGGTGGCGCGGCTGGTGGGGAAGAGCCGGCCGCTGGTCGCGAACACCCTCCGGCTCCTCAAGCTGCCGGGGAAGGTGCAGCGGCTGCTCGAGGACGGGACGCTCTCGGCCGGCCACGGCCGCGCGCTCCTCGGACTGGAGGACGGGGCGGCCATCGTGAAGATGGCCCAGGCCGCCGCCTCGCACGGCTGGTCGGTGCGCGAGCTGGAGGATCGGGTCGCCCGTGGGGGGAAGCGGAAGGGCCCGCTCCCCACTCCCCGCTCCACGCCCACGGCGCAGAGCGCGGAAGCCCGCCGCATCGAGGACGAACTGCGCAAGCGGCTCGGCACCGACGTCCGGCTCACCTCGAAGCGGAAGGGCCGCGGCACGCTCGCGATCAGTTACTACAGCCACGACGACCTGGCCCGCCTGCTCCAGCTCATCCTCGGCCGGTCCTGGGACGGATGAGCCGCCGGGCCCCGAAGCGCGTCACGGTGATGGTCCACACCGAGGACGCCTCGGCCAGCCGTTCCTGGCGACTGCCGGTCTGGGTCTTCCGCGCGGCCCTCGGAGGGGCGATCGTGGTGGCCCTGGGCCTGCTGGCGGGCGTGGCGTTCTACGTGCCGATCTTGCGGGCCGCGGGGTCGGTGCCGCTGCTCCGGGGCCGGATCGCCGAGCTCGAGGCGGAGAACGCCCGGGTGCGGGAACTGGCCATGGCGCTGGACAGCGCCGAGGCGCGGTACGGCCGGGTGCGCGAGTTGATGGGGCTGCCCGACTCCGCCCGCGGGGCGGCGGACGCCCTGGAGGCCGCGCCGCTCCTGACGGCCCCGCTCCTCCGGGTGCCGGCCCCCTCGGCGCGAACTGCGGGGCCGGGTGGGCCCTCGGCGCCTGCCCGCTGGCCCCTCGACGAGCAGGGGTACCTGACCCGGGGCGCCATCGCCGGCAACGGGGTGGATGAGGAGCACGCGGGCATCGACATTGCGGTGCCCGTGGGACAGGTGGTGCGCGCCGCGGGGGGAGGCGTGGTCCTTCTCGCCACCCCCGACCCGGTCTACGGCCTGCACGTCATCCTGCAGCACCCTGGCGACCTCCGCACGATGTACGGCCATCTCTCCCGCCTGACCGTGGCGGTGGGCGACACCGTGCCGGCGGGGGGCGTGCTGGGGCTGTCGGGGAACACCGGGCGCTCGACGGCGCCGCACCTTCACTTCGAGGTCCGCCGCGGCGACCGGCCGCAGGATCCGCTCACCTTCGTGCGAGAGGACAGGCACTGATGGCGATCTTCTCCTCCTCCACCCCGGGCCGGGAGGGCGCCGCTCCCGAGCCGCAGCGCCGGCGGGGCGAGCCCACCGCGGTCTCGATCATCGGCAAGGACATGACGATCACCGGCGACCTCGAGACCGAGGGCGTGATCAAGATCGAGGGCGCCGTGCGCGGCACCATCCGGGCCGGCACCCAGGTGCTGGTGTCGCCCGGGGCCACGATCGACGGCGACCTCCACACCCGCGAGGCGGTGGTGGGGGGCCAGGTGCGCGGCACCATCCACGCCGACGAGCGGGTGGAGGTCCAGGCCACCGCGGTGATCGCGGGCGACATCCACACCACCCGCATCCTCGTGGTCGAGGGCGGGCAGGTGAACGGTGAGATCAAGATGGGCGAGGCCGCCGAGCGCCGGCTGGCCTCGGGGCGCAGCGAGGAGCAGCTCCCGGCCTGGTCCGAGTCCTGATGCGCCGGCCCCGCCGCCTCCTCCCCGCGCTCCTGGCCGCGGCGGCGGGGGCGGCGGTGGCCTGCGGCGGGGGCGGGCAGCGGGAGGGGTTCCGGGTGGCGCTGGTCACCCCGGGCTCGATCGCGGACGCCGCGTGGAATGCCGGCGCCTACGCCGGGCTGGGGCAGGTCCGCGACTCGCTCGGCGCGGTGGTAAGCCACGTCGAGGCGCGGACGCCGGCGGAGCAGGAGGAGGCGCTCCGCACCTACGCGGCCGAGGGGTACGCCGTGGTCTTTGGCCACGGCTTCGAGTTCCAGGGCGCCGCCGAGCGCGTGGCCGCCGACCATCCGAACACCGTCTTCATCATCACGTCGGGAGAGCGGGTCCGGGGCAACGTGGCCCCGCTCGTCTTCCGGCTCCACGAGGCGAGCCGTCTCGCCGGCCTGGCCGCGGGCGCCCTCACCCGCACCGGGGTGATCGGCTTCGTGGGTGGGATCGAGCTCCCGCCGATCCGCGAGGCCTACGAGGCGTGGGCCGCCGGCGCCGCGGTCACCCGTCCCGGCGTCGAGAGCCGCTTCACCTATCTCAACAACTTCGACGACGCGGCCGCAGGGCGCGAGGCGGCGCACGCGCTCATCCGGCAGGGCGCCGACGTGCTGCACCACAACGCCGACGCCGCGGCGCTCGGGGTCTTCCAGGCGGTGCGGGAGACGCCGGGGACGTGGATCTTCGGCGCCAACGCCGACCAGGCGGCCCTGGCGCCCGAGCGGGTGGTCGCCTCGGCGGTGATCGACCTTCCGCGCGCGATCCTGGCCGTGGCGCGCGAGGTGAAGGAGGGCCGGTTCACGCCGCGGGTCGAGAGCTTCGGGCTGGCGAGCGGGGTGATCCGCTTCGAGGTGAACCCCCGCGCCCGCGCGGCGCTGCCGGACTCGGTCTGGGCCCTGGTAGTCCGGGTGCGGGACTCGATCGCGGCGGCCGCCCCGTGAGGCTCGCCGACCTCGTCGCCCACCTCGACGCCTACCTCCGCATCGCGGAGGTTCCCGACAGCGACCGCGCGCTCAACGGCCTGCAGGTGGAGAACGCGGGCGGGGTGGAGCGGGTCGTGGCGGCGGTGGACGCAAGCCGCGCGTCCATCGAGCACGCGGCCGGCCTCGGCCGCGGCACGCTGCTGCTGGTCCACCACGGCCTCTTCTGGGACGGCAACCTCCCGCTCACCGGCCGGCGCTACCGCCGGCTCGCCGCGGCCATCCGGGGCGACGTCGCCGTCTACTCGGCGCACAGCCCGCTCGACCTCCATCCCGATGTCGGCAACAACCCGCTGCTCGCCGCGCGGCTCGGCGTGCCGGTGGAGGACTGGTGGGGCGAGTGGCACGGCGTGAAGATCGGCGTGGCCGGCAACGTGGACGTGGCGCGGGACGAGCTCGCGGACCGGCTCCGTCGCCTCCTCGGCGGGCGGGTGCAGGTGATCCCCGGCGGGCCGGAGCGATGCCGGCGGGTGGGGATCGTCACGGGTGGGGCGGGGGCCATGATCGGCGACGCGGCCGCCGCCGGCTGCGACACCTTCATCACCGGCGAGGGCTCGCACCACACCTGGTTCGACGCCATGGAGGGCGGGATCAACGTGCTCTACGGCGGGCACTACGCCACCGAGACGTTCGGGGTGAAGGCGCTGGCCGAGAAGCTGGGCCAGACCTTCGGGCTGACCTGGACCTTCTTCGATCTCCCGACGGGGAGATGAGGGACGGCCAGGGCGGCCGGGACGGCCGGGACGGCCGGGACGACCCGCCCTCGCCCTCTCAGCCGCCTCAGCCGCCTCAGCCGTCCCAGCCGTCACTGCTCTCTCTCTCCGCCATTTCGAAGCGCTTCGGCCCTGTCACCGCCCTCGACGGCGTTGACTTCGCCGTCGCTGCCGGGGAAGTGCACGCCCTGCTGGGAGAGAACGGTGCCGGCAAGTCCACGCTGATGCACGTGGCGTACGGCCTGGTGGCACCGGATGCGGGCGTAGTCTCGGTGGACGGGCACCCGGCGACGATCCGCTCGCCGCGGGACGCGCGCCGGCTCGGCCTGGGGATGGTGCACCAGCACTTCACCTCGGTGCCGGCCTTCACCGTGGCGGAGAACGTGGCCCTCGCGGCGGGATGGCCGGCCCGGCCGCGGGAGAACGCGCACCGGGTCGGGGAGCTCGCTGCCCGCCTGGGCCTGGCGCTCGACCCGGCCGCCCGGGCCGGCCTGCTGTCGGTGGGGCTCCGCCAGCGGCTCGAGATCGTGAAGGCCCTCGCGCCGGGTGCCAGGGTGCTCCTGCTCGACGAGCCCACCGGCGTGCTCGCGCCCGCCGAGGTGGAGGATCTCTTCGCGACGGTGCGCGGGTTCGTCCGGGAGGGCGGGGCGGCGGTGCTGATCACCCACGCCCTGGACGAGGCGCTCGCCGTGGCGGACCGGGTGACGGTGCTCCGCGCCGGCCGGGTGACGCTCAGCGGTCCCGCCGCGGAGCAGGATCACGACGCGCTCGCGCGGGCGATGCTCGGGACCGAGCCTGCCCGCCACGCACCGGTGCTCCCGTCCATCCGTCCTGCCGTGGTCGTCCGGTTCGACCGCGTCACCATCCCGGCCGAGGCCGGCCGCGGCCCCGGAGCGCGGGACGTCTCGCTTACGGTGCACGCGGGCGAGATCGTCGGGGTCGCGGCGGTCGAGGGCAACGGCCAGCGCGAGCTGCTGCGCGGCGCCGCGGGCGTCCTGGCCCTCGCGCGGGGCAGCCTCGACCGGACCGGCGAGGCGGTGCTGATCCCCGAGGACCGGACCACCGAGGCGCTCCTCCCCGACCTCTCGCTCACGGAGAACGCGGCGCTGGGCCTGGCGGACCGGCCGGGCTGGAGCGAGCGGGGCCTGATGCGGTGGCGTGAGGCCCGGCAGCGCACCGCGGTCCTCCTCCGGGAGCACGACGTGCGTGCACCGGGGCCCGACGTGACGGCCCGGACCCTGAGCGGCGGGAACCAGCAGAAGCTGGTGGTCGCGCGGGCGCTGGCGGCGGAGCCGGCGCTGGTGGTGGCCGAGCACCCGGCCCGGGGGCTCGACATCGGGGCCACCCGGGCGGTCCACGCCGAACTCCGCCGGGCGGCGGCCGCCGGCGCGGCCGTGCTCTTCCACTCGCCCTACCTCGACGAAGTGCTCGGGCTCGCCACGCGGGTGGTGGTGATGACGGGCGGTCGGCTGGTGGAGGTGGGGGCCGGAGCGGGCCGGGAGGAAGTGGGGCGGGTGATGGTGGGGTCGAAGGTCGCAGGTCAAGGGTCGAAGGACGCTGGAGCCCGCCCGTGAGCGCGCCTTCGACCTTCGACCTTCGACCTTTGACCACCTCGGCCCTGGCCCTGGCCGCCGGCCTGGTGCTCCTCGCCGCCGGCCTGGCGGCCGCCGGGCACGATCCCGCCGCGGCGCTCGGTGCCATGTGGCGCGGCGCCTTCGGCTCCTGGTACGCCTTCACGTCGGCCACCCTGCTCCGCGCCACCCCGCTCATCGTGATCGGGCTGGGCTTCGCGCTGGCGCTCCGGGGCGGTGCCCTCAACATCGGGGCCGAGGGCCAGTTCTACGCCGGCGCCATCGCCGCCACCTGGGCCGCGTTCCAGCTCGGCGCCCTGCCGGCGCCGCTCGCCATCCCGCTCACCTGGCTCGCGGCGCTGGCCGGCGGGGCGCTCTGGGTGCTGGTGCCGGTGGTGCTCAAGCGGCGCTTCGGGGTGCTCGAGGTGATCAGCACGCTGCTGCTCAATTTCGTCGCCGAAGCGCTGGTGAGCCTGATGGTGCAGGGGCCGATGCAGGAGCCGGCCGGCATCTACCCGCAGAGCGCCCCGATCCCGGCTGCCGCGCGGCTCCCGCTGCTGCCCGGCACGCGGCTCCACGCCGGGTTCCTCGTGGCGCTGGCCCTGGCGGCGGCGATGGCGTTCCTGCTCGCGCGCACGGTCTGGGGCTTCCGGCTCCGGGCTGCCGGAGCCGCCCCCAGGGCCGCCGAGCTGATCGGCCGGGTGGATGCGGGGCGGTTCGCGGGCGTGGCCCTCCTCGCCTCCGGCGCCATCGCGGGGCTGGCCGGCGCGCTCGAGGTCAGCGGCGTTTCCTACGCGCTCTACCAGAACCTGTCCCCGGGCTACGGATTCACCGCCATCGCCGTGGCACTCCTCGCCCGCGGGCACCCGCTCGGGATCGTGGCGAGCGGCATCCTCTTCGGGGCGCTCGAGGCCGGTGCCGGCGCGATGCAGCGGGAGGCCGGCGTGCCCTCGGTGACGGTGTACGTGGTGGAAGCGGTGGTGATCCTCGCGGTGCTGCTGGCGGACGCCCGGGGCCGGAGTACGCCGGCGGTGGCCGGTGCCTGAGGCGGCCGTGATCACCGGCTTCCTTGCCGCGGCGGTGCGGATCGCGTCGCCGCTCCTCCTCGCGGCGGTGGGGGAGGTGGTGAGCCAGCGCGGCGGCACCATCAACCTGGGACTCGAGGGGGCGATGCTCGCCGGGGCCCTGGCCGCGGCCCTGGCCGCCGGAGGCGGGGGCGCCGAGGCGGGACTCCTCGCGGCGGCCGTGGCAGGCCTGGCCGTGGCGGCGATCTTCGCGCTGGTGGCGATCGGTGCCGGTGCCGACCAGATCATCGCCGGCACCGCCGTCACCCTCGGCGCCGTGGGGCTTACCGGTGCCGTGTTCCGCACGGCATTCGGATCGGCGGGAACCGGGCCCACGCTCCCGATGCTCGAGCCGCTCGCGGTGCCGGGCCTCTGGCGGATGCCCCTGATCGGCGAGGCCCTCTTCCGGCAGCCGCTCCCGACCTACCTCGCCTTCGCCGCGGTGCCCGCAGCGTGGTGGGTGCTCTTCCGGACGCGGTGGGGCCGGGCGCTCCGCGCGGCCGGAGAGGACGCGGCGTCGGCACGCGCCGCCGGCGTCCCGGTACGCCGCGTGCGCGGGGTCGCGGTGCTGGCCGGCGGGCTCCTCGCCGGGCTGGCCGGCGGGAGCCTGGTGCTGGCGCAGGTGGGAACCTTCGCGGAGAAGATGACGGCGGGCCGCGGCTTCGTCGCCATCGCGATCGTGGTGCTCGGCCGCTGGCATCCCGTCGGCGCCCTCGCCGCCGCCCTCCTCTTCGGCGCACTCCAGGCGCTGCAGTTCGTCTTCCAGGCGATGGGCCTCGACGTGCCCTACCAGCTCTTCCTGATGCTGCCGTACCTCCTCACGCTGCTGGCCCTGGCCGGCGCCGTGGGGCGGGTGAGGGCGCCGGGGGAACTGGGGAGAGGGGAACGGGGAACGGGGAGCGGGGAGCGGTAGGGCCGCCCCGGCGGCGTCGAATAGGTGGGCTTCCCCTGCAGTCCCGTTCCCCGTTCCCCGCTCCCCGTTCCCCATTGCATGACGTAGCTCGTATTACTACACTTCATATACTGTCGCTTTGTAAACTTTCACAGTCCAAAGCAGTCTATGTCACACATTCCCAACGCGTTCCGCATCCACGGCGTGGTCTCCGGCGAGCACTTCACCGACCGGGCGGACGAAGTTGCCAGGCTGGTGTCGGTGCTGCGGGAGCCCGGGGCAAAGCTGTTGGTCTACGGGCCCCGGCGGATGGGCAAGACGTCGGCGATCCTCCGGGCGGTGGAGCGGATCGAGGCCGAAGGCGGGCACGCCATCCTGGCCGACCTCTCCACCGCGACAACGGCGGTGGACGCCGGCAACCGCGTGCTCGAGGCGGCGGCGCGGACCCTCGGGCGCTCGTGGCGCGACCTCGCGACGTCGCTGGCCGAGCGGCTGGAGGCCCGGCTCACCCTCCGGACGGAGCGCGGCACTGGACTGGTGGTGCCGAGCCTCCAGGTGGGGCTCCGCGAGGCGTCGCCCGAGGAGCAGCGCCGGGCGCTCGGCTCGGTGCTCGACACGCTCGACGCGATGGCCGGGGAGCGCGGCACGGTGCTCGGCGTGGCGCTCGACGAGTTCCAGGAGATCCACCGCTTCGGCGGCGACGCGGCGGAGTGGCACCTGCGCGGGGTGATCCAGCACCACAGGCATCTCTCCTATGTGCTGGCGGGCTCCGCCCAGGAGCTGATCCGCCGGATGGTGGCGGAGGGTGGGGCGTTCTACGGGATGCTCGACATCCTTGCGTTCGGGCCGATGGACCCCGATCATCTCGCGCGCTGGATCGACGAGCGGATGGCGGAGTCCGGGGTGCAGCCCGCGGGCGCGGGTGTGCGCGCGGTGGAGGTGGCGGGGCCGCGCACCCGCGACGTGGTGCAGGTGGCGCGAAAGGCCTGGGATCGCTCGCGGACCACGGGCGAGGCCGGGCCGGCCGTGGTGGACGCCGCCCTCGCCGAGCTGGTCGAGGAACAGCACGACCTGCTGCTGGCACGGTGGGCGGCGCTCTCGCCGCTGCAGCAGAACGTGCTGCGGGCGGTGGCGGGCGGCACCACCGGGCTCACGGCGCGGGAGACGCTGGAGCGCTTCGGGCTGCGTGCCACCGGCACCGCCACCAACGCCGCCGCGGCGCTGGTGGAGCAGGGCCTGCTGCTCAAGGGCGACACCCCGACCGGCTACGCGTTCGACAGCCCGTTCGTGCGGGAGTGGGTGCGGGCACACACGCTGATCGACGTGGGGATGGGGGCGGACGAACTGGGGGAGCGGGGAGCGGGGAGCGAGGAGCGGTAACCGCCGATCGCCCGGCCCCTACCGCTCCCCGCCCAGCCGCGCCCGCACCTCTTCCCTGCCCTCCTCGATCATTCGCCGCACCCGCGCCTTGAGCGTCTGCAGGTCGGCCATCGTGAGGCCCGCGGTCTCGACCGGCTCGAGGATCCGCACCTCGGCCCGCGCCCGGTTGAAGCGCCAGTCGTGCTTGGGCAGCGCGTTCCGGGTGCCGGCGACGGCCAGCGGGAGGATCGGCGTGCCGGTCTCGATCGCCAGCCGGAAGGCGCCGTCCTTGAACGGGAGCATCTCCCCGGTGGGCGAGCGGGTGCCCTCGGGGAAGATCATCACCGACACCCGGCGCCCGAGCACCTCGCGGCACTTCGCCATCGCGTCGAGCACCGCGCGGCCGCCCACGCCGCGCCGGATCGGGATGTCGCCCACCGCCCACATCATCCACCCGGCGACCGGGATGCCGAACATCTCCCGCTTGCCCATCCACTTCATCTCCCAGGGGAGCTGCGAGAGGAGCGGGATGTCGGCGAAGGACTCGTGGTTGGAGACGACGATCCAGGGCCGGCGGGGGTCGGCCGGCGGCGTGCCGCTCCAGCGGAAGCGCCACAGCGGGTTCACCCGCGCCATCATCACGCCCATCACCCGGAAGAGCCGGCCGGCGGCATAGCGCGCCGGGTCGAAGGGCCGGCTGAGCAGGGCGAGGCCCATCACCAGGGGGAAGAAGGCCAGGATCACGAGGCCCATCGAGGCCCAGGCCCAGAGCGACGCGGCGCCGCGGAGGAGGCCGTTCATCGGGCCGGGATCCCGCCCAGGACGTGCTCCGCGAGGGCGGTGATGGTGAGGCTCGGGTTGACGCCCGGGTTCCCCGGCATGATCGAGCCGTCCACCACGTAGAGCCCGGGGTAGCCGTGCACCTGGCCATCGGCACCGACCACGCCCTCCTCGGCGTCGGCCCCCATCGGGCAGCCGCCCAGGATGTGCGCCGTCATCGGGATGTTGAAGAGCCCCTCGTTGATCGAGCCCATCGTGACCCCGTCCACCCGCGCGGCGAACCGGCGCGTCACCTCGTGCGCCACGCCGATGGCCGGCGCCTGCGCGTGGCCCTCCTCCGGGCTCGACACCAGGTCCTTCCGGAACCCGGTCCAGACCGCGCGGCCCGGGCGGAGCCGGATCCAGGTGTCCTCGGTCTGCATCGCGAGGAGGATGGTGGTGCGCTCCGCCCAGCCCGGCAGGAAGTGGGTGCGGAGGAAGTCGCGGGGATGGCTGAGGACGTGGGCCACCGACTGGAGCACCCGCGACGGGATGCTCCCCTGCTCCAGCATCGGGCCGCTCAGGAACCGCATCGTGCTCGAACCGGCGGGGTAGCGCACCGGCTCGATGGCGGTGACGTCGTCCACCCGCACGATCGAGGTGATGGCGACCCCCTGGCTCCAGTCGGTGTCGGTCCGGCGGCTCACCGCGCCCAGCAGCGCCTCGTTGTTGGTGCGCACCCGGTCGCCCAGGGTCGGCGAGAGCCGCGCGAGCGAGCCGGTCTCGTCCCGGCAGCGGAAGAGGAGCCGCTGGGTGCCGAGCGCGCCGGCGCCGACCACCACCGTGCGGGCCCGCGCGCGGCCGGCCTCGCCGCGCCAGCGCCGGGAGGTCCGCCGCCAGGTCACCTCGTAGCGCGCCCCGTCGGGCTGGCCGTCGGGGAGCGGCCGGATGTCGCGCACCTCCGCCAGCGGCTCGATCCGGGCGCCCCGCCGCTCGGCGAACCAGAGGTAGTTCTTGGGCAGGGTGTTCTTGGCATTGAACCGGCAGCCCACCATGCACCCGCCGCAGAACCGGCAGCCCCGCCGCGCCGGCCCCTCGCCGCCGAAGTACGGGTCGGGCACTTCCCTGCCCTCCTCGCCCGGCGGCGCGAAGTAGGCGCCGACGGTGGTGGGCTGGAAGGTGCCGGCGGTGCCGAGCTCACCGGCGATCTCCTGGAGGATCCGGTCCGCGGGCCCGAGGCGCGGGTTGGTGGCGACGCCGAGCATCCGGCGGGCGGTGGCGTAGTGCGGCGCCAGCACCGCGCGCCAGTCGGCCAGATGGCGCCACGCCTCGGTGTCGAAGAGATGGTCGGCGGGCGCGGTGAGGACGTTGGCGTAGCCCAGGCTCCCGCCGCCCACGCCGGCGCCGTGCAACACCCAGACGTCGCGGAAGGGGCTGATCTCGAGGATCCCGAAGCAGCGAAGCGCCGGCATCCAGAGATAGCGGCTCGCGTGCCAGGTGGTCTTCGGGAAGTCGGCGTCCTCGAACCGCCGGCCCCGCTCCAGCACCAGCGTCCGGTGGCCCTTCTCGGCCAGGCGGAGCGCCGCGACGCTCCCGCCGAAGCCGGAGCCGATGACGATGGAGTCGTACGTCGGGGTGGGAGCGGGCATCGGGGGAAGATAGGCGGCTGAGGGCGGCTGAGGGCGGCTGAGGGCGGCTGAGGGCGGCTGAGGACGGCTGAAGCCGGCTGAAGTGACCGCACATCCCCAGCCGTCCTCAGCCGCCCTTAGCCGTCCCCAGCCGTCCCCTACCGCACCCCCGCCACCGCGATCCGGATGGCCTCGGCGAAGGCGTCCACCTCCGCCTCGGTGGTGGCGAAGGTGGTCATCCAGCGGACCTCGTCCGCCGCCTCGTCCCAGACGTAGAAGTAGTAGTCCTCCTGCAGCGCGCGGATGGCGCGGCGCGGGAGCACGGCGAACACCGCGTTGGCCTCGACCCGCTGGGTGATGAGCAGCCCCGGGGTCCCCCGCACTGCCGCCTCGAGCCGCCGGGCCATCCGGTTGGCGTGGTGCGCGTTGGCGAGCCAGGTCCCGCCTGCCAGCACCGCCTCGAACTGCGCCGCGACGAAGCGCATCTTGGACGCGAGCCCCATTCCCTGCTTCCGGATGTAGGGAAAGTCGAGGGCCCGGTCCCGCACCCGGTCGAAGAAGACCACCGCCTCGGCCGACATCAGCCCGTTCTTCGTGCCGCCGAAGCTCAGCACGTCCACCCCTGCCCTCCAGGTGAACTCCGCCAGCGGCACGCCGAGCGAGGCGGCGGCGTTGGCGAGCCGGGCGCCGTCCATGTGCACCAGCAGGCCGTTGCCGTGGGCCAGGTCGGCCAGCTCCCCCACCTGCTCCACCGTGTACACGGTGCCGTACTCGGTGGCCTGGGTCAGCGAGACCACCGCCGGCTGCACGTGGTGCTCGACCCCGACGCCGCGGATCCGGCTGCGCAGGCCATCGGGCGTGAGGCGGCCGTCGCGCGTGGGCACGGTGAGGAGCTTGCAGCCGATGAACCGCTCGGGAGCCCCGCATTCGTCCACCGCGACGTGCGCCTGCTCGGCGCAGATGATGCCGTGCCACGCCCGGGTGACCGCGGCGAGCCCGAGGACATTCGCCGCCGTCCCGCCCCAGGTGAAGTACACCTCCGCGTCGGCATCCAGCGCGGCGCGGATCCGGTCGGCCGCCCGCCGGCTGAGCGCATCGGCGCCGTAGGGCTCGGCGTAGCCCTGGTTGGCCGCGGCGAGGGCCTCGAGCACGGCCGGGTGGGCCCCGGCGCTGTTGTCGGAGGCGAAGCTCCGGAGCGCCGTCACGGCGTGGCCCCCGGGAACCGGTCCTCCCAGAGCGCCATCACGTTCCCGTCCGGATCCGCCACCAGGGCCATCACGCCGAAGGCGGTCTGGCTCGGCTCGGCCACGATGGTCGCACCGCGGGCGCGGAGTGCCTCGCAGCGGGCGGGCACGTCGTCGGCGAAGAAGGTGAGCCCGGTATGGCGGCCGACCATCGCCTTCGCGTCGGGATGGACGGCGGGATGCACGCCAAGCCGGGTCTCGCCGTCGAGGAACTCGGCGCCGAAGCTGCCCAGCTTCTCGAGCGGGAGGCCGAGGTGGTCGCGGTAGAAGACGAGGGCGCGGTCGAGGTCGGTGACGAAGATGGCGGCGCTGTGGAGGCGGATGGGCATCGGCGAAAACTAAGCGGGCTCCGACGGTCCGTCCCGTCGCGCGGTGGTGCCGCCGAGCCGCCGAGCCGCCCTCAGGTTCCGGTCCATGCCCCCGCGGCCCGGCCGCGCGAAGGCGGTGCGCCCGTAGCGCTCGGCGAACCCGGCGTCGGTCATCCGGGCGAAGTGGTCCGGCGGGAGAGGGTCGAGGTCGGCCTCGGGGCGGGGAAGGAGCTCGGGGAAGGGCGTCGGGGCAGCGAACTTCACGTTCCAGGGGCACACCTCGTTGCAGACGTCGCAGCCGAAGGCCCAGCCGTCGAGGTGGGGGGCCAGCTCCGCCGGGATCGGGCCCTTCTGCTCGATGGTCAGGTAGCTGATGCACCGGGTGGCGTCGAGCACCCCCGGCTCGGGAAACGCGCCAGTCGGACACGACTGTAAGCAGCGAGTGCAACTACCACAGTGGTCGGTCTCGAATGGCGGGTCCGGGGCCAGGACCAGATCGGTGAAGACGGTTCCGATGAAGGTCCAGGATCCGAGCCCTGGGCGGATCAGCATCGTGTTCTTGCCGATCCAGCCGAGCCCGGCCTGTCGGGCCAGTTCCCGCTCGGGAACGGGCCCTGCGTCGAGGAAGGGCCGGGCGAAGGTGGCTCCGCACCCCTGGAGCCAGCGGGCCAGCTCCCCGAGCCGGGTGCCGACGACGTCGTGGTAGTCGAGGCCGCGGGCGTAGCGGGCGACGCGGATCGCCGGTCGCTGCTCGTCCTTCGCCGTTCGCTGATCGTCGCCCGCGTCACCATAGTAAGTAGCCAGTACTACTACTATACTTCTGACGCCTTCTACGATGAGCCGCGGGTCGTTCCGGCGCCTGGCCTGGCGGTGCAGGTAGCGCATCGTGCCCGCCATTCCGGACGCGAGCCAGCGGTCGAGCTGCTCCGCGGTCCGGGAGGGCAGGGGGGCGGGGGTGGCGATGCCGCAGGCACTGAACCCGAGTTCCAGCGCCCGCGCCTTGACCTCATCGGGGGTCGGGAGTCGCGAGTCGCGAGTCACGATTCGCCGGTTCGACGGGCGGCTCGCGACTCGCAGCTCGCCGCTCGCGACGCGCGTCTCATTCGGAGAGCAGCGCCTGCTCCGGATTCCCCAGCGGCTCCTCGTCGGTGATGAGCCGGGCGCCCCGCTTGTAGGTGAAGTAGCTCACCGCCCACTCGGTGAGCACCACGGCGCGGTTCCGGAAGCCGATCAGGAAGGCGATGTGGATGAAGATCCAGAGGAGCCAGGCGATGAGCCCGCCGAACTCGAACCGCCCGATGTCCGCCACGGCGCGGCCGCGGCCGATCACGGCGAGCTGCCCCTTGTCGAAGTAGCGGAACTCGCCCCGCGGCCGGCCGGCGAGGTCGGCGCGGATGGCGGCGGCGGCGAACTTCCCCATCTGGATGGCGCCGGGACAGAGGGCCGGCACCGGGGAGCCATCGGGACGCCCGTGCGTGAAGCAGGCGGCATCGCCCAGCACGAACACCTCGGGGTGGCCGGGGAGGGAGCAGTCGGGTTCGACGATCGCGCGGCCCTGGGTGTCGAGCGGCGTGCCGAGGGTCCCGAGCAGCGGGCTCGCCACGTTGCCGGCGGCCCAGACCACGTTGTGGGTGGGGATGGTCCAGCCCGCCGCCACCACGCAGCCGGGACGGATGTCGGAGACGAACGACTCCACCCGCACCTCGACGCCCAGGCGACGGAGATCCTCCTTGGCGCGCTGCCCCAGGTGTTCGGGGTAGGTGGAGAGGACCCGGGGCGACGCCTCCAGCAGCATCACCACCGCCTCGCGCGGGTCGATGTGCCGGAAATCCTTGGCCAGCGCATACTTGCGGATTTCGGCCAGGGCTCCCGCCAGCTCGATCCCGGTGGGGCCGCCGCCCACCACCACGAAGGTGAGGTAGGCGTGACGCTGCACCGGATCGGGCTCGCGCTCGGCCGCCTCGAAGGCGAGCAGCACCCGCCGACGGATGGTCTCCGCGTCCTCGATGCTCTTGAGCCCCGGCGCCAGCGGCTCCCATTCGGCGTCCCGGCCGAAGTAGTGATGCCGGGTGCCCGGGGCCAGGACGAGGGTGTCGTACTCGACGGCGGTGCCGTCGGCCAGCTCGACCCGCCGCGCGGCGACGTCGACCCGCGCGGCCTCGCCCAGCAGCACCTGGGTGTTCCGCTGGCGGGAGAAGATCGACCGGATGGGGGAGGCGATGTCGTTGGGTGCGAGCGCCGCGCTCGCCACCTGGTAGAGCATCGGCTGGAAGAGGTGGTGGTTGCGGCGATCGATCAGCGTGATCTCGACCGGGGCGCGCCGGAGGGCCCGGGCGCAGTAGAGCCCGGCGAAGCCGCCGCCGACGATGACGACCCTCTGGCGAGCGGTAGCGCTGTTCACTGGTCGCGGTTCACTGGTTGCTTTTCGCTGTTCGCTCTTCGCTGTTCGCTGGGGCGGGGCGGGGGGGAAGG